>SXJH01000065.1 GCA_005779435.1 Nitrosomonas sp.
ATGTTTGTCGGCGTCGGCGCATCCCGTGTACGCGATATGTTCGAACAAGCCAAAAAACATGCACCTTGCATTATTTTTATCGATGAGATTGATGCAGTGGGTCGTCAACGGGGTGCAGGGCTTGGCGGAGGCAATGATGAGCGCGAACAAACACTGAACCAATTATTGGTTGAGATGGATGGTTTCGAAGGGGCAATGGGCGTGATTGTGATCGCGGCAACCAACCGTCCCGACGTATTGGATCCCGCATTGTTGCGCCCCGGCCGTTTCGATCGTCAAGTGACCGTGCCGCTGCCGGATATTCGCGGCCGCGAACAAATTCTGCATGTGCATATGCGTAAAGTACCGCTGTCGCCGGATGTGAAAGCGGATATTTTGGCGCGCGGCACGCCGGGTATGTCGGGCGCCGATTTGGCCAATCTGGTCAATGAAGCTGCATTGTTTGCGGCGCGCAGTAATAAGCGTCTGGTCGATATGGAAGACTTCGAGCGCGCCAAAGATAAAATTTTCATGGGTGCGGAACGCCGATCAATGGTGATGCCCGAGCATGAACGCAGAAATACGGCTTATCACGAATCCGGTCATGCGGTCGTGGCGCAGTTGTTGCCTAAGACCGATCCGGTTCACAAGGTAACGATCATTCCGCGCGGGCGCGCCTTGGGTGTCACCATGCAATTGCCGACGGAAGATCGCTTCAGTATGGAGCGCGAGGAAATTCTGCAACGGATTTCCGTGATGTTTGGCGGTCGTATTGCCGAGGAAGTGTTCATGAATCAAATGACAACCGGTGCATCGAATGATTTTGAGCGTGCGACCGAATTGGCGCGCCAAATGGTTACCCAATGGGGCATGTCGGACAGGCTTGGCCCAATGGTATACGGCGAAAATGAAGGCGAAGTATTTCTTGGCCGTTCGGTAACGACGCACAAGAATGTCAGTGAAGCGACCATGCAGAAAGTCGATGCCGAGGTTCGGCGCATCGTCGACGAGCAATATGCATTGGCACGCAAGCTGATCGAGGAAAACAAAGATAAAATCGAAGCAATGACAAAGGCTTTGCTGGAGTGGGAAACGATCGACAGCGATCAGATCAACGATATTATGGACGGTCGTCCGCCGCGTCCGCCTAAGCCGCCGCAATCGGTGTCTCCGAGCGCAAACGATGAATCTTCGGCGGTAAAATCCGGCGATAAAAAAGAAACGCCGGCGCCGCAAGAAATTGTCAAAGAAGCCGATTAATAATCGGCAATAGCCGACAATGCGGGATACGATGCTAAGATCGTATCCCGTTTTTATTTTCTAACTGCATCGTATCGTGCCGTCATCACCGAAAAATTTCATCACCGCCGCCAATCGCCCTTTGATTATGGGCATCGTCAATGTGACACCGGATTCTTTCTCGGATGGCGGGCTTTATCTGCCGAAGCAGCGAGCGGTCGAGCATGCTAAAAATCTCATTGCCGAAGGTGCCGATATCCTGGACATCGGCGGCGAATCGACCCGGCCGGGAAGCCGGCAAGTCAGTGCCGATGAAGAATTAAGGCGCGTGATGCCCGTGTTGCAAGCATTGACCGATACCGATATTCCGATTTCAATCGATACTTCCAAACCGGAAGTCATGCAGTGCGCTATCGAAGCGGGCGCTTTCATGATTAACGATGTGAATGCGTTGCGTAGCCCAGGTGCTTTGGATGTTGTGGCGCGGCATGGCGATGTGCAAGTCTGTCTGATGCACATGCAAGGTACGCCGCAAAATATGCAGGCCAATCCAAGCTATCGAGATGCCGTTGCCGAAGTGATGGATTTCTTGCGGCAACGCATCGACGCGGCAAATGCAGCCGGTATTGCATCGGATCGTCTGGTAATAGATCCCGGCTTTGGCTTTGGCAAAACATTGCCGCATAACCTTGCATTGCTAAATCGTCTGGATGAATTTTCAATGCTTGGCGTTCCCGTTTTGGCAGGCTTATCGCGCAAATCGATGCTGGGCGCAATTACTGGAAACGATATCGATCGGCGCTTGCATGAAAGTGTTGCAGCCGCCTTGCTCGCAGTGGTCAAAGGTGCCAAAATTGTCCGCGTGCACGATGTTAAGGCGACCAAAGCGGCGATCGCTGTTTATACGGCAATGATAAACGGCAATGTATAAACGATTGTTGCCCGGTGTTTGCCTCATTTGTGTTTTTCCAATCTCAACGCATTGTTTCTCAAATTGACTAAAAAATATTTTGGAACCGATGGTATTCGCGGACGCGTAGGCAAAGATCCTATTACGCCGCAATTCTTCATGCATCTGGGGTATTCCGCCGGTAAAGTGCTGGCTGCTGCAGACTGGCATCTGACAAAAGGGAGCCGCCCGGTCGTGTTGATTGGCAAAGATACGCGCGAGTCGGGTTACATGCTGGAATCCGCCTTGGAAGCGGGATTGATCGCGGCCGGCGTGGATGTTGAGTTGTCCGGGCCGATGCCGACACCGGCGGTGGCTTACCTTATTCGTGCTTTGCGGCTACAAGCCGGGATTGTGATCTCGGCTTCGCACAATTTATTTGAAGATAACGGGATAAAGTTTTTTTCCGCTGCCGGCAGTAAATTGCCCGACGAATTGGAACACCGGATCGAGGCCGGTCTGAACGAACCCATCGAAACCAAGCCGTCGGCGCAACTGGGCAAAGCGCATCGCATCGACGATGCTGCGGGCCGTTATATCGAGTTCTGTAAAAGCACATTTCCTTATCATCTCGATTTACGCGGACTTCGCATCGTGGTCGATTGCGCCAATGG
>SXJH01000066.1 GCA_005779435.1 Nitrosomonas sp.
CAATTGGTTATCGAAATATATCCGGACTTTCTGGCCCCGCTCGAAATTCAGGATCGGCCCCAAGTACCCCGGCAATTCCGTCAGCGCGGTTTGCGGGCCTGTGAGCAATTTTCCGCTGTATTTGAAAACATGCGTTTGCGCGCCCGGAAGAATCGAAACATCGGCGGCTTGTGCGGTGAGTGCGATTTCCACATCGGCTTTGAACGACTGATCGGCAGCCCGGCCGCCGCTTCGGACTTGCGCCAGCGAAACACCGGGCAGCGCAGCGGCCAATGCACCCATGGCGGTATATTGCAGAAATTGACGCCGGTTGTTGTTAATGATGGTCATGAGAATCCCCCTTTGCGCGACGATGATAAAAACGCCCAACTGACTGACGAAACAATGCCGAAGCGGTTAATGCAAGCCGTCCGGTCTTACAAGCGCAGCAAAAGCGCGCCGCGCGGGGGTCGAAACCGCCGTTTATTAGCCTTTCCGCTCAAACCGGTAAAACGCCAGCGTCCCCATCACATTCGGCAGAAAATGCACCGGCCGGTTATTGTTCATCACCCTGCGCTCGAGGATACGCGCATTGCACTGCCGGCAAAGCTCCTCGAAATCGCCCAATGTGCATAAATGAATATTCGGCGTATCGTACCAGCGGTAAGGCAGCGATTGCGATACCGGCATATGTCCGCAAATCACCTGCATGCGGTTTTTCCAGTAACCGAAATTGGGAAACGAAACGATGCCTTCCTTGCCGACCCGCAGCATTTCCTGAATGATACCCTCGGTATGCCGCATCGCTTGCAGCGTTTGCGACAGGATCACATAATCGAACGAATCGGATTCGAAACCGGACAAACCCGTCTCCAAGTCATTCTGGATCACATTGATGCCGTTGTTGAAGCATTTCAGCAGATTGCCGTCGTCGATCTCCACGCCGTAACCGAACACGTTGCGCGTATCGCGCAGATAGCGCAGCAAAGAACCGTCGCCGCAGCCGAGATCGAGAATTTTCGCGCCCGGCTTTATCCATGCCGCGATGGCATCGAAATCGGGGCGCAATGCGATGGTTGACGGAGCAATGATGTCATTCATGATGTTTTCAAACTGCAATATTTTCCATATAGGCACGCACCAGTTGATGATAATGCGGCGTTTCCATCAAGAACGAATCGTGACCGTGGCTGGAGGTGATTTCCGCATAACTGACGTTCAATTCGTTATCCAATAACGCTTTGACGATTTCGCGCGAACGTTCGGGCGAAAAACGCCAATCGGAAGTAAACGAGACGATCAGAAAATCGGCCTTGGCGGTGCGAAAAGCCGCGCTGAGGTTACCGTCGTAAGCTGCGGCCGGATCGAAATAATCGAGCGCCTTGGTCATGCGCAAATAACTGTTGGCATCGAACAAATCGGCGAATTTGTCGCCCTGGTAGCGCAAATAGGATTCGATCTCGAATTCCACGTCAAAACCGAACGAAAGCTCGTTCTTGCGCAAACTGCGCCCGAATTTCGCCGCCATCGAATCGTCGGACAAATACGTGATATGCCCCAGCATGCGCGCCAAGCGCAAGCCACGCCGAGGTAAAGTATCGTATGCGTAGAAATTGCCGCCGTAAAATTCCTGATCGGTCATGATTGCCTGGCGGGCCACATCGTTAAATGCGATGTTTTGAGCGGTCAACTTGGACGCTGCGGCGACAACCAAGGCATGGCGCACTTTCTCCGGGTAATCCAGCGTCCATTGCATCGCCTGCATGCCGCCCAAACTGCCGCCGACCACTGCGGCAAATTGTTCGATGCCCAAATGCTCGGCCAAATTCGCTTGCGCTTCGACCCAATCTTCCACCGTCACAATCGGGAAACTCGCACCGTAATGCTTGCCGGTTTGCGGATCGATGCTGGCGGGCCCGGTCGAGCCGTGGCATCCGCCGAGGTTATTGACGCCGATGACAAAAAAACGATTGGTATCGATGGGCTTTCCGGGACCCACCATATTGTCCCACCAGCCGATGCCTTTTTCGTTATCGGCATAATAACCGGCGACATGGTGGCTGCCCGACAGCGCATGGCAAATCAGCACCGCGTTGGATCGCGCAGCGTTTAACCGCCCATAGGTTTCGTATACCAAATGATAGCTGTCGAGCGATGCGCCGCTTTTCAACTGCAACGGCTTATCGATTTGCACATACTGCGGGGTAACGATGCCCACCGATGTTGAATCTTGCATGGATATTAAAAAATCGAGAAATTGACTGCTTAATGATTGATCGCATTATATCGCCAAAAGAATTCGCACACACTAAAGAGACGCCGATTAATTGGCTATACGAGCAAATCGCATCAATGCGCGGCACTCGCTGCCTCGCCTATCTCGTTGATATGTCTCGGTTGACGCGTTCTGCGCGCCTCGTGCTTCATCTCGTTTGCCGAATGAGTCGGCGTCTCCTCAGGAGTTTCGCTGCTCTTGTTCCTCTCCTGTGGAGGGGTGGGGTGGTTATCGATGGGGCCATGTTACAAATCCTCAACCTTGAATTCGCCATAGCCTTCGTAGTAATAGCTGATGTCTATGCCTTTCATGAATAATTCCCGGTCGTTGATTTTTTCGGTCAAGGCGGCTTTTAGCAGGTGTTTGATTTCCACATCTTTCACCACACTGCGCTCCATGGCCGAAAGATACTCGGCTTTGTCCACGGCATTCCAATCAATCACGCGCTTTATTTCTTTTTTTAGCATCAGATCCAGCCAGATGCGCGTGGCACGGCCATTGCCCTCGCGAAAGGGGTGGGCGATATTCATCTCGACATATTTCTCGATGATTTGCTCAAAAGTCTGTTGCGGCATGGCACTGATGTGTTCCAGCGATTGCGGCAAGTACATGAGCGGTGCAAAACGAAAGTTGCCTTTGGCGATGTTGACATCGCGGAGTTTCCCTGCAAATTCATAAATATCCCCAAATAAATAGGCATGAATGTGCGCAAGCCCCTTGAAGGTGCCAACCCCCATGCGATCAATGTCGCCACTTTCAAACAGCCGCTTGGCCTTCTGCTTGCTGATTTTTTCTTCGGCTTTGTTCAACTCAATTTGGTGGGTGATGTTTAATTTATTGGGCAAAACCATGTCGCTCTCCTAATCTTGCTTAGGAAACGCTGATTAATTCTGAATTTGTCATTCCGACGAAGGCCGGAATCCAGAAAAATCAACGAACTGGACACCGGCTTTCACCGGTGTGACGAATGAATCAGTGTTTCCCTTACTCATACGCATTCAATCCAGAAATCTCTCGCTCGCCCGCCCGCGAGCTTTTTCACACAGCGCTATACTCCATCGTTCAATCTGGCCAACAAAGTCGCCATTTTCTCCGGATGATCGGCTTTGAGAATTTTTTGCGA
Organism: Nitrosomonas sp.; assembly: GCA_005779435.1. Taxonomy (GTDB): domain Bacteria; phylum Pseudomonadota; class Gammaproteobacteria; order Burkholderiales; family Nitrosomonadaceae; genus Nitrosomonas. Next base: position 3,378 of record SXJH01000066.1, read on the forward strand.
CAGCGGAACGATGTCCGGCAGATGGCTTTTTAAGATTTGGTTTTTGACCGTCAGCAACTGTGCCGAATACATGGAAAACTGCTGCAATCCGAATCCCAGCAATAGCCTTGTGAACTGTTTATCGCCCGCCATTTCGCCGCAAATCGATACCGGCACTTCGGCGCGCTTGGCGCTTTGGATGATATGCGATACCAGCCAAAGTACCGCCGGATGCAACGGATCGTATAAATGCGCCACGGTATCGTCGATGCGGTCGACCGCCAATGTGTACTGAATCAGATCGTTGGTGCCGATCGACAGAAAATCCAGTTTGCGCATGAACATGTCCAGACACAATGCCGCTGCCGGAATTTCGATCATGCCGCCAACCTTGATATGCTCGTCGAAATGAATCTTATCGTCGCGCAGGGTTTGCTTGGCGTATTCGATCAGATGCAGCGTCTGATCGATCTCGCTCACATTGGACAGCATCGGGATCAATATCCGCACATCGCCGTACTTCGATGCACGCAAAATAGCGCGCAGTTGGGTATGAAACATTCTCGGTTCCGCCAGGCTCAGGCGGATCGCGCGCAACCCCAGCGCCGGATTGGCCGCGACTTGCGTTGACCCTTTCAGATTCTTATCCGCGCCCAAATCGAACGTGCGTATCGTCACCGGCTGCTTGTGCATTTTGACCGCAACCGTACGGTACGCTTCGAATTGCTCATCCTCGCCCGGCAAATCGTCGCGATTCAGGAACAAAAACTCGCTGCGGAACAATCCGATGCCGGTAGCGCCGCCCTCTTTCACTTGCGCAATATCTTCCGGCAATTCGATATTGGCATAGAGGTCGATCGGCGTTCCGTCCAAAGTAATGGCCGCGATGCCTTTGATACGTTGCAGTTTCTTGCGCTCCAGTTCGAGCTGGCCTTGACGCAGACGATATTCGTCGAGCACGTACCGATCCGGATTGACGATGATAATGCCTTGCGTGCCGTCGACGATCAGGCAATCGTCTTCCTGAATCAGTTGATGCGCGTGATGCAAGGCCACAATCGAAGGAATATTGAGGCTGCGCGCCACAATCGCCGTGTGCGACGTTTGACTGCCGAGATCGGTCAGAAAGGCAACGAATTGATGCTGTTTGTACTGCATCACATCGGCAGGACTCAAATCGTGCGCAATCAGTATGCTGTCGCCGGTATGCTTGGACGCAATTGGCAAATAACCCGGATGTCCCATCATCGCTTTGAGCACGCGTTCGACGACTTGCACCACATCGGCTTTGCGTTCGCGCAAATAGGCATCTTCGATTTCCTCAAACTGCAACAGCAGCGCTTGCATCTGCTGCGTCAACGCCCATTCGGCATTGCAATGCGTCTGCGCGATCATGTCACGCGCGGCATCCGATAACGTCGGATCGTCCAGAATCATCAAGTGCAATTCCAGAAAGGCGCTAAACTCCGCGCGCGCATGGCCGTCGACAACCGATTGCTGCAACGCTTCGAATTCGGTGCGAACCGCCGCAAAAGCGGCATTCAGACGCGCGATCTCCTTATCGACCTGATGCTTCGGAATCAAATAGTGCATTACCTCCAGCGCGGCGGGCGCGGCCAGATGGGCATGCCCGATGGCAATCCCTTCGGATACTCCAATGCCTTGTAGAATAAAGCTCATTCGCCCTCGCCGAAATAATCCTGCACCAAAGCCACCAATGCCGCCATCGCTTCAATCTCGTCAACGCCGTCGGTTTCCAATTGGATGCACGATCCTTTATTGGCCGCCAATGTCATCACCCCCATGATGCTTTTCGCGTTCACGCGGCGGTTATTGCGCGTCGCCCAGACCTCGCAACTGAATTGGCTCGCCAATTTGGTCAATTTGGCCGATGCGCGCGCATGCAGACCGAGTTTGTTGACTATTTCCACTTCTTTAACTTGCATGGCAGGATTCCATATTGATAGCAACGACACCGTTCCGACCGCCGCTCATGCCTTTTTCGACGACTACCGGCAACGGTTCGTTGCGGTAAGTCAGCACGCGAACCAACATCGGCAGATTAACTCCCGCAACGCACTCCACTTTACCCGGTTGCACCAGCCGGGCGGCAACGTTGCAGGGCGTTGCGCCCAACATATCGCACAATAGCAATACGCCGTCGCCGCCGCTCAATTGCTCGGTCAAAGTACGCGCCTTGCCGAGCACAACTTCGGGATCGTCTTGCGGAAAAACACTTAAATAAGCCAACTGCGGCGGTTTCATCCCCAACACATGGCTGGCGCAGCGAATCAACCGATCGCCCAAATCTTCGTGCGTAATAACCAGAATTCCAATCATTTCATTCTTCGATTCGTCGTTAACGATGCCGCGATTTTAGCACCGACATCGCCTTAATACCTTGTGATATCTCATTTTAGGGACACGCTGATTTATTGACTGCACGAGCGGATCGGCGTCTCCTTAGTCTTAGCACTTGAGCGTTCCGGCGGATTGTTTGGCCTAAATCAATTTCTCGATTGCCGCGCATGCTATAGTTTGCAACGAAAAGTCCGTTTATTACTCAAACCCGGTTGAAATCATCGATCAATACTGCGCGTTGATCGTTTAACTCATTGCACTCGGATGGCGGAAAATGAAAGAAAACGACCGAATCCTGGCATTGCGCAAAGCGGCCGAAGCAATGGCGCGCGGCGATTTTTCCCCCGATATTCCCATCGGCAACGATGAAATCGGGCATTTGGGAAAATCGCTCAAAAAACTGTCCGCTTACCTTAAGAAGCAATCCGAAAGAAGCCAATCGCTCTACCGGATCATGGTCGAATGCAATCTCAATCTGCATTTGATCGATGTACTCAATCATATTTACGAATCGTTCCGCGAACATTTGCCGTATGACCGGATCAGCTTGGCTTTGCTCGAAAACGGCAACACAAAACTCAAACTGCATTGGGCACTCGCGGAATACGATCCGATAACGATCAACGCCGGCCAATCGATTGCTTTGGCCGACGACAGCTTACAGGCGCTGCTGAACCACAACGAAATTCAAATGATCTCCGATTTGAGCGAATACCTGGAACGGCACGCGCAGTCCAAATTCGCTCAAACCATCATCAAAGAAGGCATACACGCATGCGTCATTTGTCCGCTGGCTGCCAATGGCAAATCGATCGGTTTTATATTCTTCTCCAGCCGCAAAAAAATCAACTATAACCGCTCACACAAGGACTTGCTGCTGCAAATCGCAAGCCAGTTATCCGTCGTTATCGAAAAAACCCAGCTATACCGTGGCGCAAAGCTCAATAAGCAATTAATCGCGCAAAAGAAATCGCTGCAGCAACGCGTCACGCACGATGCACTGACCGGCTTGCTGAACCGCTCCGCCATCTTCGACATCCTGCACAAACAAATCCTGCGCGCCAAACGCGGCGGATACGGTGTTGCGGTGATTATGATCGATATCGATTATTTCAAATCCATTAACGATACTTACGGTCATATGGCGGGCGACGCCGTGCTTGGCGAAATCGCCGACCGGCTGACCCAATCCGCACGAGCGCACGAATATATCGGACGATATGGCGGCGAAGAATTTCTGGCGATTATTTCGCCTTACGATCAAGCAAGCGCCACAAAAGTGGCGGAACGTTTTCGTCAAGCTATCGCCGATGCGCCTATACAAGCCGATCAATCGTCGATTCCGGTGACCATCAGCATCGGCGTTGCCGCCGGTGCGACGGAAGCAACACTGGACGCCGACTTGCTATTGCGCCATGCCGATGAAGCGCTTTATGCCGCAAAACGCAAAGGCAGAAACCGGGTTGAAATTGCCGGCGATCTCAATCCGTAATCCTCAATCCGCCCCGATCTTTCTCGCCACATCAGCCTTGGCATTCTCCGCAACACGCTATTGGGAAAGCACAAAATTCAAACACAGCAATCGGATCAAAAACGATGGTTTTAGATTCCGCGACAGCAAGCTATAATGTTTCTTATTTTTTGCTGACCCCTATGAAGCATTTATTCCTGATATTGC
>SXJH01000067.1 GCA_005779435.1 Nitrosomonas sp.
AGCACGGTGTCTACCATATGTTCCAGCACGCGCGGTCCGGCCAGTGCGCCCTCCTTGGTTACATGACCGACCAGAATGATGCAGGTGCCGCTCGATTTGGCCAACCGCGTCAACTGTGCTGCGCACTCGCGCACCTGGGCAACCGATCCCGGCGCGGATTGCAATACTTCGGAATAGACGGTTTGGATCGAATCGATCACGGCGACGGCCGGTTTACGCTTCGTCAGCACCGCCTGAATTTTTTCCAACTGGATTTCCGCGTACAAATGAATCGACTGCACGTCCAGCGCCAGCCGCTTGGCACGCAAAGCGACTTGTTGTGCCGATTCTTCGCCGCTGACATACAGCACGGAATGCTGCGCTGACATAAAGGACAAAGCTTGCAGCAACAGAGTCGATTTTCCGATGCCCGGATCGCCGCCGAGCAGTACTACACCGCCATGCACTAAGCCTCCGCCCAATACGCGGTCCAGTTCTTCAATGCCGGTCGGAAAACGAGGCTCTTCGCGTGTTTCGACGGTGCTTAAATTTTGTACCTGACCCACTTCCGATACCGGACTGAAGCGCGATACAGCTTTCTCCGCAATGGTTTCCACCAACGTATTCCATGCCTGGCAATGCGGGCACTGGCCTTGCCATTTCAGCGTTTGTCCGCCGCATTCGGTACAGGAATGAATGGATTTTTGTTTGGCCATCAGAAGATGTTATTCATAAACTTCCGCTTCACTGAGCCTCAGTCCGCGCGCATCCTTCTCGGAGAGAATCGGGGTTCCGGCAATTGGCCAATCGATATTGAGCGTGGCGTCGTTCCAAACGATATAACGTTCATGTTCCGGTGCCCAGTAATCGGTCACGCTGTATAAAAATTCGGCGGCATCGGAGAGCACCACGAAGCCATGCGCAAAACCGGGTGGAATCCATAATTGTTTTTTGTTTTCCGCACTCAAGATTTCGCCAACCCACTGCCCGAACGTCGGCGACGAGCGACGAATATCCACCGCGACATCGAATACCTCGCCAGCGACAACGCGCACCAGCTTTCCCTGCGCCTGCCGTATCTGATAATGCAAGCCGCGCAATACATTGCGCGCCGAGCGGGAGTGGTTGCTTTGCACGAAATAGACCGGTTTTCCAATTGTCGATTCGAAGTCGCGCTGGTTGAAACTCTCAAAGAAAAATCCGCGCTCATCGCCGAAGACGCGCGGTTCCATTAAAAAAACATCGGGAATACGCAGTGGAGTTGCTTTCATTTCAGTGTTCTCTTTGTTCAAAATTCACGCTTCAATACGTGCAACAAATACTGCCCGTAACCATTCTTTACCAGCGGTGCCGCTAATTCCTGCAGTTGTGCCGCATCGATCCAACCGCGCCGGAAGGCGATTTCTTCCGGGCAGGCAATTTTCAGACCTTGCCGATGTTCAATTGTGGCGACAAATTGACTGGCATCCAGCAACGATTCGTGCGTACCGGTATCCAGCCATGCATAACCTCGGCCCATGATTTCAACGTTGAGCGCGGCGTGTTGCAGATAAATGCGATTCAAGTCGGTGATTTCCAGCTCGTTGCGTGCCGACGGTTTCAGGCTTTTTGCGTAATCGACCGCATGCCGGTCGTAAAAATAGAGACCGGTCACGGCATAATGCGATTTGGGTTGTTGCGGTTTTTCTTCCAGATTAATCGCCCTGCCATCGGCATCGAATTCAACCACGCCGTAGCGTTCCGGATCGTGTACGTGATATGCGAAAACGCTGGCGCCCTCGGTCCGTTGCATTGCGGATAGCAGCAAATGATGAAAATCATGCCCGTAAAAAATGTTATCGCCCAGTACCAATGCAGAATTGTCGTTGCCAATAAACGATTCGCCGATGATAAAGGCTTGTGCAAGACCGTCGGGAGAAGGTTGTTCGGCGTAAGAGATCTTCAATCCCCATTGATTTCCGTCACGCAGCAATTCCTGATAATGAATGAGATCGCGCGGTGTCGAGATCACCAGGATATCTTGAATCCCAGCCAGCATCAGTGTGCTGAGCGGATAGTAAATCATCGGTTTGTCAAAAACCGGCAGCAATTGCTTGGATATCGTTTGTGTTACCGGATACAGCCGCGTACCCGAGCCGCCGGCAAGAACGATACCTTTGCGGCGAGAAACTGCGGCGTTTGGAAATTCTTTTGTTAAAGTTGAAGTCATGGTCTCTGGTATAAGATTATGAACGGATTGCTCCATCCGGAGCGATTCGCGGAAAAGATCAGCGATTGTACTATATCTGTTTCCTTTGACTACAGGCTGCAATAACGCCGGAATGTTCAGGTAAAATGGCGCGTCTATGATACCGATTCATCCGCAACCCTATTTTCGTTTGCTGAGAAAACTTGCGTTTTACTGGAAACCGGTTTCGCAATCGCTGCTCGCCGCACTCATCGCTGCGGCAGCCGTATCGTTAGCCCCCGTTTTTATCCAAGTCATGCTGGATGGGGCTTTTGTACAAAAAGATCCGGTATTGCTGCAAACGGCATTGCTGACGATCATCGCATTATTCGTGGCGCGGGCAATCGCCGGTTTTTACGGTGCGCTTTCCATGCTAAAAGCGGGCGGTAAGCTGGAAATCGATCTATACCGGGCATTTTTCGATAAACTGCTGACACTGCCCGCCAATGCATACGCTCATTTGCGCGAAGATCGTCAAATTGAAGCGCAAATTTTTGCCATCCGGCATATTATGCAATCGACTGTTCGCTTGATCGCCGGATCGGTGCAAGATTGCTTGATTATCGCCGGGCTGGCGATTTGCCTGCTTTATTTGAATCGGGAATTGCTGTTGTTATTGCTGTTTGTTGCGCCTTTCATGGTGTTGATTGTCAGTGCGGTGCGCGATCATTTCGATACGCCCAACCAAAAAATCGCATCCAGGACAAAAGAGTTGATCGATCGATTATCGCAATCGATTGCCAATTACCGAGTCATCAAAGTGGACAGAGGGTATAAGTGCGAAAGTGAGCGGCTGGGCAAAATTTCCGAATCCATTTCCCAGGCGGAAACACAACAAGCGCTTACCAAGGCAGCGGCTATTTCGGCTGGTCAAATCGCAACCGCATTGATTTTGTGCGCACTGGGCTACATAACGGTATTGCAGACGATGAACGGCACTCTGAGTTTAACTGCGGCAGGTGCAACGCTCGCCGCCATACTGCTGCTGATATTGCCCGTGCTGCGCCTGATCAACTTGCCGCGACAACTGGCACATGATCAAAAAATACTGGAAACCGTTTTTACGTTTATCGATCAACCGTCGGAGCAGTATGCAGGCACTCACAGTATGCCGCGCACAAACTGTAAGCTGGTTTTTGAGGACGTGCGCTTTGACCGCACGGCTAAAACCGGATCGATACAGGATTTCATCAATCTGACCGTGATGCCGGGGGAGGTTGTCGTATTTAAAGGTTATGACACGGATAAAAAAAATGCATTGATCGATTTACTGCTGCGCTTGGAATCGCCCTCGAGCGGAAAAATTTTTCTCGGCGGGCATTTGTTGGATGAAATCAATTTGGATGACCTGTATGCCAATATCACGTTGCTTCCAGCCGAACCTTTATTATTGGACGATAAAATTGCCGGCAATATCGCCTATGGCGCCATGCGCTGCGCCCATGAAGCGGAAATTACCGCTGCGGCTCGGAACTCCGATGCCATGGCGTTTATTCGCGAAATGCCGGGCGGATTGCAAACGCCAATCGGTGAAAAAGGCGTCGAGATCACCCGGCGGCAATTGCAATTCCTGGCTATCGCTCGCGCTTTGGTTAAAAATGCGCCCCTATTGATACTGGATGAATTCCCGGCAATGCAGGATCCCGATGCTGAAATTTTACTTTCAGCGTTGGAACGTTTGATGCAAAATCGCACCACACTGATTTTTAGCCGGCAAATTCCTCCTCTGAAAAAAATTGACCGGATTATCGAATAATAGCAGGACAAAAATCTTTTGAATGCAATGGATGCAGTGGTTATTTTTACCAATTACCCGGATAAACAAGGCGCTATCGCATTGGCGGAAGCATTGATCGAACAACAGTTGGCCGCTTGCGTCAATGTGCTAAGTCCATGTTCATCGATCTACCGCTGGCAAGGAAAAATCGAAGCGACTGAAGAGATACCCGTACTGATCAAAACCCAGCGGCGGCACTATGAACGGGTTGAACAGTTGATCAAGATCATGCATCCTTATGAACTTCCCGAAGTCATTGCGGTTCCTATAGCAGACGGATCGCCAGCCTATTTGCAGTGGATCGCTGCCGAAACCGCACGCTGATTAATAATTCTCTAGACCAATGCGATTAATTCATTTTTTGTTTTTGATGGTATGCCTAACCGGCAATCAGGCAATTGCTCAGGAAACCGGTTCTTTTAACCTGTTGCAGAAGTTGCAAGGATTGGGCATCAATTTAGGCCAAACCAATCCGCAAGAGCTTTTGCCGCCGGATGAAGCATTCAAAATCGCTGTCGAAGTACGCGACGGCAATACCTTGATCGCCCATTTGACCCCGGCGAAAGATTATTACCTGTATCGAGATAAAATCGCATTCGAGCCGCAGCAAGCCGGTGCGACGATTGCGAAAGTAACATTGCCGCCGGGAAAAATGAAAGAGGACATGACCTTTGGTCAAACCGAGGTTTATTACAGTCCGATTCAGGCCGTCATTTCATTGCAACGCGACGACGCAGAACATGAGCAACCGTTGACACTGTCAGCCACTTATCAAGGCTGCAACGAACCGGTCGGGGTGTGCTATGCGCCGATCAACAAAGTCGTCGAGCTGACATTGCCTGCGGTAAAAGCGGCGATCGGCGCGGTCGCCAATGCGGTCAGCAACCCGGCTACGGCGGCGAGCAGTGATGCGGCTGCCGAATTGTTTCAAACATCGCCGCGCACCCCATCGATTGAAACCGAGTCGTACAAAATCGAGCGCATGTTCGAGACCGGCGATTATTGGTTGATTTTATCCGGATTTTTTGTCATTGGATTATTTCTATCGTTGACACCATGTGTGTTTCCG
>SXJH01000068.1 GCA_005779435.1 Nitrosomonas sp.
AAATGCCTGCCGCATTATCCGGCGGCATGATCAAGCGGGTGGCATTGGCACGCGCATTGGCGCTAGACCCGGAATTGCTGTTCCTCGACGAACCGACAGCGGGATTGGATCCCGAATTAAGCGAAAGTTTTGTAGAATTGATCCTGGAATTGCGCAAGGAATTGAATCTCACCATCGTCATGGTTACCCACGACTTGGACACATTGGTGGGGTTATCCGACCGGATCGCGATATTGGCCGATCAGCAGGTAATTGCAGTAGGTACGCTGGATGACGTATGTCAATTCCAACACCCGTTCGTAGCGAGCTTCTTTAAGAGCATACGCCACAAAATCGAACAAAAAAATCAATCGGAGCCATCATGGAAAATCGAGCCCATGCCCTCGTAGCCGGTATTTTTGTCATCTGCATGAGCATCGCCATCGCACTCGTTGCGATGTGGTTCAGCGGCGACAATATCCAGCGCGTCGCACACCTGATCGTCACAAAAGAATCGGTGAACGGACTCAATCCGCAATCGTCGGTGCATTATCGCGGCGTCAACATCGGCAAAGTCGACAAGATCGAATTCGACCCTGAAGATCCGCAGCTAATACTGGTGCATATTGCGGTAAACGACAACGTTAAGCTTAGAAATTCCATTTACGCAAAATTAGGTTATCAAGGCGTTACCGGGCTTGCTTACATTCAATTGAACGACGACGGCATAAGCACCGAAGAATTAGCCAGCGATGCACGTATCCCGATGCGCCGCTCGCTGCTCGACGAGGTTGCGGTATCCGGGCAGGATCTGCTCGCCAATGTGAATCAATTGGTGGCAAAACTGCATCAACTGCTCAACGACCAAAACCAAACGCATATTTCGCAAATTTTATTGAATCTTGAAAAAATCACTAAAAATTTCGACGGTATCGGCGGGCACTTGCAGCCGGTATTGAATTCATTTGCCGATTTGACAACGGAATCCGGCACCTTGATACGGCGCTTAGATCAAATCCTGATTGAAATCAACGATGTCATTGTAAAAACCAATCAGAAGGAAGGAATTTTGGATAGTTTGTCGCAAAGCTCGCAAGAATTGGCCGCCGTGATCCCGGAATTGCGCAAAGTCAGCGGCAACATTACACGCAACTCAAACAACCTCGATCGAGTGCTCAATCAATTGGAAGAACATCCGCAGAGCTTATTGTTTGGCCGTCCCCCGGCAACGCCCGGGCCGGGCGAAGCCGGATTTCTTCCACCTTCGGGAAACAAGCCATGAACAAATTTCTCATACTGGGTATCGCTATTTGCCTGATTTCCGGCTGCACGGTATTGCCGAAACCGCAACAACCGGTATCCATTTATGATTTTGGCGTACAACCATCGCCGCTCACCAAACACTTACCGGAAAAATCGCAACAGGTACGCAAAAGCGTTTTGGTTGCAGATGCAGCAGCGCCTGCCTGGCTGGACACCACGGCAATACATTACCGGCTGCTCTACCACAACCCCACCCAAACCTACACTTATGCCAGCAATCGCTGGATAGCGGCGCCTGCGGCACTGCTGACGCAACAACTTCGGCATCGCATCGTGACCCATACGCACGAACAAGTCACCAAGGATTTCGCTACGGCAAAAACGGATTTTGTGCTGCATATCGAGTTGGAGGAGTTTATGCAATCGTTCGACACCGCCGCCGACAGCCATATCGCGATAGGCTTTCGTGCCAGCCTGGTTGAACGCAATACGCGCAAACTGATCGCACAAAAAGATTTCAATCGTAGCGAAAAAACAGCTTCCGCCGATGCAGCGGGCGCGGTATCGGCTTTCAGCGCCGCAAGCAATCGGTTGATCGACGAATTGATCGATTGGCTGGCTGCAGAATTGCCTCGGCAGTGATCTTGCCGCTTGCCGCCGCTATTAACAGGGCGGAAACGCGAAGCCTTAGCGTAATAAATGAGCATTTTGAGCGTGTTTTAACACCGCAGCGGCAACGCGGATAGTTTTTCAACGGCCTGTTGGTTAATATCGACTCGCTTATGTTAGTATCCCATTGGTGATTGTTCCAAGGTTTTTTTCATGCGTATATTTTTAAGCGGTCTGCTCGCAATTTGTTTGCTAAGCGCTTGCGGCCACAAAGGGCCGTTGTACCTTCCCACGGCAGAAGACGGCAATCGCACTTCCTCACAAGAAGCCGATAAAAAATGAGCGGCTTTCCGCAATTCGTTTACCGCAATCGTGCGCTTTGTGCCGAATCCGTTCCGCTGCAGCAAATCGCCGAGGAATTCGGTACGCCGTGTTATGTTTATTCCCGTGCGGCATTAACGCAAGCTTATCAAGCTTTCGACACCGCCTTCTCCAATCGCGATCATTTGATTTGCTACGCGGTTAAAGCCAATTCGAACATTGCCATCCTGAATTTATTCGCACGGCTTGGCAGCGGTTTCGATATCGTTTCCGGCGGCGAACTGCAACGTGTCATCAAAGCCGGTGGCAACCCTGCAAAAATCGTTTTTTCCGGCGTCGGCAAAACAGTGCAGGAAATGCGCATGGCATTGGGCGTCGGCATTTTATGTTTCAATGTCGAATCCGAAGCGGAATTAAGCACACTGAACCGCATTGCTCAGAAAATGGGAAAAATTGCCCCGGTTAGCTTGCGCGTCAATCCCGATGTCGATGCCAAAACGCACCCGTACATCTCAACCGGATTGAAAGAAAACAAATTTGGCGTACCCGCCGATGAGGCCATTCGGATTTATCGATCCGCACACTTATATCCGCATGTCAGTTTTACCGGATTGGATTGCCATATCGGTTCACAACTGACGGAATTGGACCCGTTCGTCCAGGCCAGCAATAAAATGCTCGGATTGCTGGATCAATTGCAAGCACAAGGTTTAACCATTCATCATCTGGATTTGGGTGGCGGATTAGGCATTCGTTACACCGATGAAACCCCGCCTTCGATTCAAAATTACGTTGCCGCGCTGTGCGCGCAGACCGCCCATGCAAAACAGCGATTGCTGATAGAACCGGGCCGCTCGCTGGTCGGCAATGCGGGCATTTTACTCACCCGCGTTGAATACCTGAAGCATACGCCTGCGCGCAATTTCGCTATCGTCGATGCGGCGATGAACGATCTGATGCGCCCTTCCTTGTACGATGCTTATCACGACATTTTGCCGGTACAAACCGACGGCG
>SXJH01000069.1 GCA_005779435.1 Nitrosomonas sp.
GCCCGTTATCGAAGTGTTGGTCAAAGTCGGGGATGCCGTTCAAGCGGAAGATTCGTTGGTGACGCTGGAATCGGACAAAGCCACAATCGATATTCCGTCGCCTTATCGCGGTGTCGTTAAAGAAATTCTGGTTAAAGCGGGCGATAAGCTATCGGAAGGCGCGGCAATACTGAGGGTTGCGGTATCGGGCGCAGTGCAATCGGAAGCATCCGAGACAACAGCGGTTGAAAAGCCGGTTGCTTCTCAAGTTCCTGCTCCCATCGCACCCGCAGCGGCGGCTGCGCCAATTGCACCAGTCGTTCCCGCTTCCTCGCTTTCGTCCATTGCGGTTTCTGCCAAAGCGCACGCCAGCCCGTCGATTCGCCGCTTTGCGCGGGGATTGGGCGTGAATCTCGATTTGGTCACGGGCAGCGGTCTCAAGCATCGTATTCTTAAGGAAGACGTTCAGGCTTATGTTAAAAATGAATTATCCAAAACAAAGGGTGGAGGGGTAGGGGGAGCGCTCAATTTGCTGCCGTGGCCGCAAGTCGATTTTGCGAAATTCGGTCCGATCGAATTGAAATCGTTAACGCGTATCCGGCAGATTTCCGGTGCCAATTTGCACCGGAACTGGGTGATGATCCCGCATGTGACGCAGTTTGACGAGGCCGATATCACCGATTTGGAAGCTTTGCGTAAAGAATCCAACGAGCATGCCAAGGACAATCGAGCGAAACTGACGTTGCTGGCTTTTTTGATGAAAGCGCTGATTGCGCCGCTGAAGAAGTTTCCCGAGTTCAATGCATCGCTCGATCATAATACCGACGGCGAGCTCGGTTTGATCGTCAAGCATTATTACCATATCGGTTTTGCAGTGGATACCGCCATCGGGTTGGTCGTGCCGGTAATCAAGGATGTCGATCAGAAAGGAATCATCACCATTGCCGAGGAATTGGCCGGGTTGTCCGCGTCGGCGCGTGAAGGAAAATTAAAGTCGGCCGATATGCAAGGTGCGAGTTTTACCATATCCAGCTTGGGCGGAATCGGCGGCACTGCATTCACGCCGATCATCAATGCGCCCGAGGTAGCTATCCTGGGCGTGTCGAAAGCAACCATTAAGCCTGTTTATCGCGATCGGCAATTTGTTCCCCGGTTGATGCTGCCGCTGTCGTTGTCGTATGACCATCGCGTAATCGACGGCGCATCGGCGGCGCGGTTTACCGCGCATTTGTCGGAGGTGTTGACAGACATGCGTTTGGCGCTGCTGTGATGAATTTTTGTGTTCCTTTATGGTACGGCAGGCAACGGTAAAAACGGTCGATAAGTTTTCCCTGACCGGCATTTACGGCGGCACTTTTGATCCCATTCACTATGGCCATTTGCGCATCGCCGAGGAGTTGCTGGATATTCCCGGTTTAACAAAAATTCTGTTTGTGCCGTCGGGTGCGCCGCGCCTGCGGGCCGAACCGACCGCATCGCGAACGCAACGCGCGGAAATGGTGAAATTGGCGATTCAGGACAACGATAAATTTTTGCTTGACGAGCGTGAAATCAAGCAACCCGGTATCAGCACAACGGTGCGGTTGTTGCGGGAATATCGATGCGAATCCGAGCCTGATGACGCACTGTGCTTTATTCTTGGCGCGGATGCTTTTGCCAAGATCGATCAGTGGTTTGAGTGGCGCGAATTATTCAAGCTGTGTCATTTGATCGTTGTTGCCCGGCCTGGCTATATGTCCGCTGGGGAAGAGCGCAATTGGCCGATTGAGGTCGAAGCGGAATTTGCCGCCCGGTGCGTCACGAATGCCGATGATCTTGAGTTACAATCGGCCGGACTGATTCATGAAGCGCGGACGTCGCTGTTGGATATATCCGCTACGCGGATACGCTCATTAATCGCGGCGGGAAAGAGCGCCCGATACCTGCTGCCGGATAGTGTCTGCGATTATATAAAGCACAATAACTTATACAAAAGAAATGGATTCTGAAAAACTGATCAGTGTCATCGTCGATGCGCTCGAAGAAATCAAAGCGCACGATATCGATGTTATCGATGTGTCTAAAATTACATCGATGTTCGGCAACATCGTCATTGCCGGTGCCGACTCGACCCGGCAAGCCAAATCGCTTGCCAACAACGTGCAGGAAAAAGTCAGGGCGGCGGGCGGCAAAGTATACAGTGTCGAGGGAGAGCAGACCGGGGAATGGTTGCTCGTCGATTTGGGAGATGCGATTGTGCATATCATGGTGCCGGCTGCGCGCGAATACTATAATTTAAGGGGATTATGGTCCGGGCAGAGTGCATAGCTGACATGCATATTGATTTTCTGCGGCAATGAGATTCTTCATTCTTGCGGTTGGCAATAAGATGCCCGATTGGATTCAGGCGGGTTATGACGAATATGCCAAACGAATGCCTCGGGAGATGCCGGTTAATTTGATCGAAATAAAACCCGAGAAGCGCAACGCCGGAAAACAGACCGAGCAATTGCTGTCGGCCGAATGCCAACGGATTCGTGCAGCTTTGCCGCCGCATTGCTACATTGTTGCTTTGGATGAGCGAGGCGATCAGTGGTCAACGGTTAAATTTTCTGAGACGATAACCGAATGGGCAAACGACGGTATCGATGTCGTATTTGTGATCGGCAGCGCGGACGGTTTGCACGATGATATCAAGCGGACGGCGCAAGCAACGATTGCATTGTCCAAATTGACGTTGCCCCACGGTTTGGCGCGGGTATTGCTGGCGGAGCAGTTGTACCGTGCGGTATCGATTATCAAAAACCATCCTTATCATCGCGTTTGAATGACGCAGTAAAAAATAATTGTTCGATGCATCTTTGTTAGCATGATTCCGGAAAATCAAATCTACCTGGCATCGCGAAGCCCACGGCGGCGTGAATTGTTGCAGCAAATCGGCATTAAATTTCATCTATTGCTGATGCGGGATGCGCCTGGCCGTGACGTTGATGTCGATGAGCGACCGCTCGATAATGAAATACCGACCGACTATATTTGCCGCATTGCACATACAAAAGCAAGAGAAGGATGGAAACGAATTTTTCAGCGCCGCTTGCCGGTTTATCCGGTATTGGCGGCGGATACGATAGTCACGATCGATGGGTGTATTCTGGGAAAACCCAGGGATAACGCGCATGCGGAAATAATGCTGAAAACCCTGTCGGGTCGTTCGCATCATGTAATGACAGCCATCGCGGTGTGCGTGAACGATAATATCCAGGTGCGATTGTCGACATCCGCTGTGAAGTTTCGCGAGATCGGCGATCGGGAGATTCGTCATTATCTGGCAAATAACCATGTTTTAGATAAAGCCGGTGCCTATGCTATCCAGGGCACGGCAGCGGTTTTTATTGTCGACATCGTCGGCAGTTATAGCGGTATTATGGGATTGCCTTTATATGAAACGGCGCAATTGCTGCAGGAAGCCGGTGTGGAAATTTTCCGATGACGATTGATTTGATGGATGAAAGCGCGCACAAACAATGAGTAACGAAATTCTTGTCAACATTACGCCGCAAGAAACCCGGGTGGCTATCCTGGAACAAGGCGTGACGCAGGAGCTTCATATCGAAAGAACCAGCGGTCGCGGTATTGTCGGCAATATTTACAATGGGCGAGTCAGCCGGGTTTTGCCGGGGATGCAGTCGGCTTTTGTGGATATCGGCTTGGATCGCGCGGCTTTTTTGCATGTGGCCGATATCCACGGCCCAGGTCAAGAAGGCGATGCCGCTAAACCGATCGAGAAATTGCTGTACGAAGGCAACAGCATACTGGTGCAAGTGATTAAAGACGCCATCGGCACCAAGGGGGCGCGATTGTCCACGCAAATCAGCCTGGCCGGGCGATTGCTGGTTTTCTTGCCGCAAGAGTCGCATATCGGCATTTCCCAGCGCATTGAGGATGAGGCCGAGCGCGAGTTGTTGCGCGAAAAATTGCGGCAGATTCTGCCCGAGGACGTAAAAGGCGGGTATATCATCCGGACGATGGCCGAGACGGCCGACGAAGACGATATGCGCGCGGATTTGGAATATTTGCACCGCTTATGGACGGATATTCAGCAAAAATCCATAACCATAGCGGCGCCGCTGTTGCTTTATCAGGATCTCGATCTGAGTCACCGCATTCTGCGGGATTTTGTCGATGAGGATACCACGCGGATTTTGGTCGACTCGCGCGAGAATTATCAGAAACTGGTCAAGTTTGCGCAGAATTATATGGTTTGTATTGCCGAGCGGATAGCACTGCATACGGGGGAGCGCCCGTTATTCGATCTCTACGCGGTTGAAGATGAAATTAAGAAATCGCTAGCCAAGCGCGTCAATTTGAAATCGGGCGGTTATGTCATCATCGATCAGACCGAGGCGCTAACCACGATGGATGTCAATACCGGCGGTTTTATCGGCGTCAGAAATTTCGACGA
>SXJH01000070.1 GCA_005779435.1 Nitrosomonas sp.
GCTGAGCTACGCGCCTGAAGCCTAAAGAAACGTGATTCTAACCGAAACGGCCATGCGCCGCAAAATTAACGTGCGGTTAATGCCGCTTGCAACAAATTCGCCGTGACCTCTCCGCTGGCTTGCTGCACATAGTTTGTGATGATCGGAATAAATCTTGCCACCATATCGGGCGCAAGATCCAATTGCTGGAACGATGCCGCCAGCGCAGCCACACTGCCCAGCGCATTGCCCTTATCGCCCATCAAAGACGACAATCCGCTCGACAAACTGGACATCGGCGGCGCTGCGCTCAACATTCGATCCATTCCCGGAATTGAACGCGCCATTGCGGCAAACGCATCCGGCGCCATCTTATTTTGCGCCAACTGAAAAATGGCGCCCGCACCGCTCAAGGCTTGCTGTTGCGACACGCCCAGCCGGTGCTCCAGAATATCCACCAACCCGATGGTCACAGTTTCCGCCGGATTATTCACCGCTTCCGCACCGGCATTGACGATTTGCCGTCCGCTTTGCGCAGCCCCTTCAATCGCCGAGAGACTCCGATCCGCCGCAGCCAGCGGATTGATGCTGCCGCTATTGGTTGCACATCCCATTGTCGATGCAAGAATAATTAAAGCGCTTAATTGGGTATAGTTAATGTTTTTCATGCTCACTCCTCATTCAATGACATCATTCATGCGATACGCTTCGGACGATCTATATGATACAGGCTTTACCGCCGGTGTATTTCAGCATCGCTTCTTGGCGCGTATCCGTCGAGCTTCCTTTGGGTCAATGATAAGCGGACGGTAAATTTCTATCCTATCGCCGGATTGTACCGGCGTATCCGGGTTTGCGAATTGACCGAAAACACCCAGCTTGCTTTTGCGCAAATCGACTTCCGGAAATTGCTTGAGAATTTCCGAGCGCGCTATCGCTTGCTCGACCGTACAACCGGCGGGCACTTCGATCCGTTTTAAAATTTGCGCTTCCGGCAACGCAAAAACCACTTCGACCGGGAATGTCGCTGTCATCGCTTGCCGTAAATCGTTTCGGCGCGCTCGATAAAAGACTCGACAAAACTATTTGCGATCATATGAAACACCGGGCCGACCAATTTCTCAAGAATTTTATGCGAGAACGTGTAATGCAAACGGAATTTTATTTTGCAAGCGCTTTCCGATAGTGGAATAAATTGCCAATAACCGTCCAAATGCTCAAATGGGCCGTCCAACAGACTCATTTCGATCAAGTCCGGCGGGAAGCGTTTGTTCTTGGTAGTAAAACTGTGCTGAATATGATGGTAATCGATGTTTACCGTTGCGTGCGTCGTTATCTCATCCTGCGGCTCAACGGCGGTACCGCCGCACCACGGAAGAAACTTCGGGTATTCCGCAACATCGTCGACCAGCGCAAACATTTGGCTTGCCGAATATTCAACCAAAACCGATTTTTCTATTTCTGCCATAAAAGTCAATTACCCCGTATCCATGAGGCAACACTGAAAAAACTGATAAAATACACAAACCGAGTGTTATCTACCCCATTTGCCCCTGCATGAGTATTGTACAAAATAAAAAAGCCTTCCACGATTATTTTATCGAGGAAAAGTATGAAGCAGGCATGATGCTGGAAGGTTGGGAAGTCAAAGCCATTCGCGAAGGCCGGGTTCAATTAAAAGAAGCGTATGTTATTATTCGCAGCGGCGAATTATATCTCATCGGCAGCCATATTAGTCCGCTCAAAACCGCATCGACGCATATCAATCCCGATCCTGTAAGAACGCGCAAACTGTTATTGCATGCTGAAGAAATCAAGCGCCTTATCGGCAAGGTTGAGCGTGCCGGATATACGCTGGTACCTCTGGACATGCACTACAAATCCGGCAGAATCAAACTGGAAATCGGTCTGGCAAAAGGCAAGAAACAGCACGACAAGCGCGAGTCCGAAAAAGAAAAAGAATGGGACCGCGCCAAACAGCGCTTGATGCGCTCCAAACAATGATTGGCTTAAAAATTTTCAAATAGATATTAGTTACGATTATGCAAAAACCTATCGCAATCTGGTTATTAGTTTGTTGTGCCCTGGTGTTCGCCATGATAGTGGTTGGCGGTGTTACGCGCTTAACCGATTCGGGTCTTTCGATTGTGGAGTGGCAGCCGATTGTCGGCACCATGCCGCCGATTACGCAGCAAGACTGGGATATTCTGCTGGAAAAATACCGCGCCACGCCGCAATACCAGCAAGTCAACAAAGGCATGAGCGTCGATGAATTCAAAAGTATCTTCTGGTGGGAATACTTCCATCGCCTGCTTGGCCGATTGATCGGTGTGGTATTTTTTGTGCCGTTTGTTTATTTCTTATGGAAAAAACAGATCGACCGCCCTCTCGGTATCAAACTTGCGGGCATATTCGTTTTAGGCGGCTTACAAGGATTCATGGGGTGGTATATGGTGATGAGCGGCTTGGTGAACGACCCGCATGTCAGCCAGTACCGGCTCACCGCGCACCTGGGATTGGCATTTATCATTTTTGCCGCGATGTTCTGGGTCGCCTTAGGATTGCTTTCCCCGGCGCGCGAACAAGCGCAACCCGATGAACAATTGCGAAGCCTGCGGAAATTTTCCTTCGGACTGTCTTGGCTCATTTTTATCATGATCCTATCCGGCGGATTCGTCGCAGGCATTCGCGCAGGCTTTGCTTACAATACCTTTCCGCTGATGAGCGGTCATTTGATTCCGCCGGGCATGTTTATGCTCGAACCTTGGTATCGCAATTTCTTCGACAATGTCGCGACGGTTCAATTCGATCATCGCTTGATCGCTTGGATTCTCGCTTTTTCAGTACCTTTCTTCTGGTATAAATCACGCCAAGCAACGCTTTCCGGCACGACTCGATTGGCATGCAATCTCTTTTTATTGATGCTCGCCATCCAAATCGCATTGGGTATATCGACATTGTTGATGGTTGTGCCGATCCCTCTGGCGGCTTCGCATCAAGGAGGCGCAGTACTGCTATTTGCGGCGTCATTGTGGGTAAGCCACCGGTTACGATAAACCGATCGCTGAAAATGTCATGTTTTTCACTGCGGAATCGATTACATGCTTTTACGACTTGGAGCAAGACAGACTGCATCTGACGTTCAGCGGCGCCGATCGCGAAGAAATAACCGGTGTGATGACACGCCAATTCCTCAAAGAATTATTAGCGCAGTTACCTTCCTGGCTAATCCGGCAATACGCCGGTGAGATGCCGCAACCGCCCGGACAACAAAGCATAATCAGCTCGTTCCATCACCACTTGTCGCAGCAGCAAGTACCCGTCACTTACGGAAAAACGACGCCCGGCAATCACATCGAAACTTTTCTCATTCACTCGGTCAATTTGATTAAAAATAAAAAAACTGCCGGACAAAGCAATAAAAAAATAAAACTAGCGTTCCTGGATCGAGATCACGCCACTGAAATCGGCATCGGATTTACGCTCGAACAATTGCACAAATTAATCGGCGAAATTCTCAAGCAGGTTCAGAACTGGGATTTGCCCAACCCTTGGCTTGCCGATACCAATTTCTTCGTATCGCCCAATGCCAAAAACAACTCGGTGCATTGATCGGCACCGCAAAACGACACCGGATTATTTAATCGAATAATCCGCGATCAGCCAACTGTCATTCTGCGCTTTTGCCAGCGTTACGGTCTCCAAAGCCAGTCCTTTTTGCGCGAATGTAGTATAAAACTGCAACACCACATAATCGCCGTCGGGAAGCCCCGATAACGATTTTGCCGCACCGGCGGTGGCGATATACCGTGCATTGGCGGCACCAC
The DNA here is from genome assembly GCA_005779435.1 of Nitrosomonas sp. GTDB lineage: Bacteria > Pseudomonadota > Gammaproteobacteria > Burkholderiales > Nitrosomonadaceae > Nitrosomonas. The sequence goes on from SXJH01000070.1 coordinate 3,807, forward strand.
GCGGCGATCGCATCTCTGTAGTCGATTTCACCCATTCGGCTTCGGTTTTGTTCGACCTCAATAGCGGCGAAGCATGTTCCCAACTCTCCCGGTACTTCGCATTATCAAGTAACTTAAGCCATGCCCGCGCACTGCTTTCAACTATTTTCAGAATGGCGCTATCGTCCGCAACAGCGGCGCTGGAACAGAACAACAGCAGCAATAACACGATCCATCGTTTAATCATTGAATTCCTCTCATTAGTGTCCGGTTAAAAATCGAACAAATTTAATTGGTTAGCGGCGGCACATTGTTTTGGAATGTAGGCAATGCCTTGTAAGGCTTGCTGCAATTGGTTTTTCTCAAAAACAGAGACCGATAAAATCTGTAGCAAAGTGTA
>SXJH01000071.1 GCA_005779435.1 Nitrosomonas sp.
CATGGCATGACGCGCAATGGGGTCGCGTCTTGACATGTTTTAACCCCTCATGCATCAATTCACAGTCAATATTTCTTGGCGAACGGCGCCACAGCGCTACGCTTAAATGAGACTGCACAAAAACGAAGTTCCTTAACGCTACGTTAGTAGGCATCCTGCAGCGCTTGCATTCTTGTCAGTAAAGGTATATTTTTTATACCGTGATTACTTTTGAATTTGATGAGCAGAAAAGCCAAGCCAATCTTCTGAAGCACGGCATCAATTTTATTGATGCACAGGTTTTGTGGGATGACCCAAGATTATTGGAAATTCCCGCAAAAACGGAGGATGAATTCCGGTATTTGCTGATAGGCCTGATTAACGGGAAGCATTGGTCAGCCGTAATCACTTATAGAAAAGAAAATATCCGGCTAATTTCTGTTCGTCGTTCACGGCCTGAGGAGGTCGCCTTATATGAAAGCTAAAATTTTTGACCGGCAGTTTGACAAGGGTGTTGATATTACCGGTTCACTGGATTTATCCAAATCGAAGCGCGTGTTGCAAGAGCAAAAGCGCGTTAATGTTGATTTTCCTATGTGGATGATCGAATCATTGGATCGAGAAGCGAGAAAGCTTGGTGTAACTCGGCAATCCATTATTAAGGTATGGCTTGCTGAGCGCCTCGAAGCCTTGCCTCTGACTCTGCGCTCAAACGGTGCTGCGCAAAAACGGAAGGGCGCGGATCAGGCCGCGAATCAAGAATAGCACCCGGCACGTTGAACAGCATACTTAAGCAGGCTCAGTTAAAGGACTAACCTATGCGTTATGCAATCGTTGTTGAAAAAGCAGAAAACAATTACTCGGCCTACGCTCCGGATTTACCCGGATGCGTTGCTACCGGTTTCACAGTCGAAGAAACCGAGCGTGAAATGCGCGAGGCCATCGAATTCCACATCGAGGGACTTATCGAAGATGGGCTGCCTGTACCGCAACCGTCAAGCATCGTTGAGTACCTTGAAATCGTGACATGATATTGCACAAACATTGTTAAAAATATTCATTTTCTGTCCCGGAATTCGTAATTCCGTATCCCGTTTTTGCAAAATGATGGTTGGCGAGCCGTAACCCAGATTGGATGCCGGAAAAATAATGAATGATGTGTTTAAACCAGGTCAGCGTTGGCTGTGCGATGTCGATTTGCAGTTGGGTTTGGGGATCGTCGAGGCGGTTGAGCATCGGATTGTCAGCATCGCATTCAAAGCCGTTGGGGAAACCCGGTCGTACGCGAAGCATTCGGCGCCGCTTACGCGCGTGATTTTCAAAACCGGGGATGTGGTCAGCAGCCAACAGGGCATCGCTATCGAAATCACCCAGGTGCATGAGAGCGGCGGTTTAATGACTTATACCGGGATCGGTGAGGATGATCGTCCGGTTACGTTGACCGAGGCGCAGATGGCGCATCATTTGCAGTTGAGCCGCCCGACCGAGCGGTTGTTTACCGGTCAGTTCGATCACGATAAATGGTTCCGGATTCGCTATCGGACTTGGTTGATGCGCAACCGGCTTGCGCATGCGCCGATGTACGGTCTGACCGGTACGCGCACCAGCCCGATCCCACACCAGCTCTATATTGCGCACGAAGTTGCGCGCCGTTATGCCCCGCGCGTTTTGCTGGCCGATGAAGTCGGGTTGGGCAAGACCATCGAAGCGGGGCTGATTTTGCATCGGCAATTGCTGACGGAGCGTGCCCAGCGGGTGTTGATCGTGGTTCCCGAGACGTTGATTCACCAGTGGCTGGTCGAAATGCTGCGGCGCTTTAACTTATCGTTCAGTATTTTCGACGAAGAGCGGTGCTTGTCGCTGGAAGAAAGCGAATCCGACGGGAATCCGTTTCATAGCGAGCAACTGGTGCTGTGCAGCCTGAATTTCTTGAATAAATACCCGAAGCGTCATCGGGCGGCGCTGGAAGGTAACTGGGATTTGCTGGTGGTCGACGAGGCGCATCATTTGCATTGGTCCGAGCAAGCAGCCAGCCCGGAATATACCTTGATCGAGCAATTGGCGGCGCACACCAAAGGCGTGCTGCTGCTCACCGCCACGCCGGAGCAATTGGGCAAAGCGAGTCATTTTGCCCGCTTGCGTCTGCTCGATCCGCACCGCTTCGACAGCTTTGCGCATTTCGTCGCCGAGGAGCAGTCGTACGAGCCGATTGCCCAGGCGGTGGAAGCATTGCTGGAAAACCGGAAACTGAGCGATGCAATCCGGAAATCCATCCGTGCCGTAATCGACACGCCGCAAGCCGATGAACTGCTCATGCGGATATCGCAGCATAACGAACCGGCAAGGATCGAACTGGCCGAATTATTGCTGGACCGGCACGGCACCGGGCGCATTTTGTTTCGCAATACGCGCGCTGCGGTGAAAGGATTTCCGGAACGAAAATTGTGCGCAATGCCGCTGCCGTTGCCGGAAAAATATCGGTCATGCTTGGAAACGTTTGAAACGGCGAACCTATCCAAACCGCAATTGTTGTTGTGCCCGGAATTGTTGTATCAAGTCAGGTCGGAAGACGAAGATCCTTATTGGACCGACATCGATCCGCGCATTTCCTGGCTTGGTGCGAAGCTCAAGCAACTGAAACCGCAAAAAGTCTTGATTATCACGGCCAGCGCGCAAAGTGCGCGCGATATCGCACAAACGCTGAAATTGACGACCGGCCAGCATATTCCGGTATTCCACGAAAGCTTGAGTTTGATCGAGCGCGACCGCGCCGCCGCTTTTTTCGCGGATAAGGAAGGCGGCTGCCAAGCTTTGGTGTGTTCGGAAATCGGCAGCGAAGGGCGTAATTTCCAGTTTGCGCATCATTTGGTGTTGTTCGATTTGCCGCTCAATCCGGATTTGCTCGAACAGCGCATTGGCCGACTCGACCGCATCGGTCAGACGGATACCGTACAAATTCATGTTCCTTACCTGGAAAATAGCGCGCTGGCGGTGATGTTTGCGTGGTATCACCACGGTTTGAACGCATTCGAGAAAACCTGTCCGGCCGGTCAGACGGTATTTTCGCAAGTGGACACCGAACTCATCGCCTCATTGCACCAGCGCCGAACCGATGCGCTTGATCGCTTGATCGCAGCGACACAATCGGCAAACCGGACGCTCAATGACGCATTGGATCGCGGACGCGACCGGTTGCTGGAATACAACTCGTTTCGCCCGGCAGTTGCGGAAAAGTTACAGCAAATGGCTCGTGCCGAAGATCATAGCGCCATCCTGCCGCACTACATGGAAGCGGTTTTTGACTGTTGCGGCGTGCATATCGAAGAACACCGCAGCGGCAGCTTTCTGCTGGAACCCGGCGAACACATGACGATTCCGTTTCCCGGCTTGATGGATGAAGGCTCGGTGATCACGTATTCCCGCGATGTCGCGCTGGCCAATGAAGATATCTATTTCCTGACGTGGGAGCATCCGATGGTCATTCATGCGATGGACAGAATTTCCGGTCAGGAATCGGGTAACGCCGTGGTGGCTGCGATCAGACACAAAACCGTACAACCCGGCACTTTGCTGGTCGAGAGTATTTTTGTGCTGGAAGCCAGCGGACAGGATACGCAGCGAAGCAATCACTACCTGCCGCCCGCGCCGATTCGCATCCTCGTGGACGAACAAAACGGCGGCGATTACGCCGAGCTTAGTCATGAGTCGATCAACCGGCATTGGGTGCCGGTCGCAACCGGCATCGCCAAACAAGTCGTTCAGATGAAGGAATCGGAGATCAAGGCGATGCTGGCTAATAGCGAGCGACAAGCCGCAGCGCAAGTGCCGGAACGGATTGCCGCAGCCCGGCAGAGAATCCGGCAAACTTTTTTGCCCGAGATCGAGCGCTTGAAGGCGCTGCGCAAGGTCAATCCGAATGTGCGCGACGATGAAATCGCATTTTTCGAGCAACAATGGGAAAAATTGAACGCGATGCTCGATTCGGCCCGCTTGCGTTTGGATGCCGTGCGCGTGATTGTGGCGACTTAAGGCAACGCTGAATAATCGGCTGCGCTCGGTGCTCGAAAATTCGCCTATTGATGTGGTTTTTTAATGGGTTATCGTTTGGTTTGCTATGCCGAACTGGATCCGTTAAGGATCAAACAAATATTTACGCATGCCGGATTTGATTTTATCGGCGTTCATGGAATCTGGAGCTGGATCAGCGACGAGAATCGCTCGATTATGGTCGGTCGTTTTCAGCAACTGTTTCTCATGGCGTTGCAGGCTATTTGAACCAGGATAATTCTTGGTCCAAGCTTTAACAGGCTGTTGAAAAACTATCTGCGTTGCCGCTGCGGTGTTAAAAACAGGCTAAAAATGCTCATTTATTACGCATAAACTGCGCTTTTTCGCCTGTTTTTGCCTTGCATCGGCTGCCTCGAAAACGTTTTTCAACGGCTTGTTAACCGCCCGCAATCGTCATGCGGTCGAGCAGCACCGACCCGCATTGTTTGGAGCCGCGCACGACGACATCGTTGCCGATGGCTTGGATTCCCTTAAACATAGCGTTTAAATTGCCGGCAATGGTGATTTCCTCGACCGGATAGCGGATTTCGCCGTTCTCCACCCAAAACCCGGATGCGCCGCGTGAATAATCGCCGGTTACGGCATTGACGCCTTGTCCTAATAATTCGGTAACCAAAAGGCCGGTGCCCATTTGCTGCAGCAATGCATCGAAGCCGACCGCCGCACCGTTTTGCATGATCAGATTGTGCGCGCCGCCCGCGTTGCCGGTAGTGCGCAAGCCCAATTTCCGCGCCGAGTAACTGCCCAGAAAATACCCCTGCACCACGCCGTTTTCCACCACATTGCGATCGACGGTGGCAACGCCGTCATCGTCGAACGGACCGCTGGCCAATCCCTTATGCAGATGCGGGCGCTCCAGGATTTGAACGGCAGGCGCAAAAACCTGCTGACCGATGCTGTTCAGCAAAAACGACGACTTCCGGTAAAGATTGCCGCCGCTGACTGCGGCAGCGAAATGTCCGATCAAGCCCGAAGCGACCGGCGCTTCAAACAACACCGGCACCTCGCACGTATCGATTTTTCTCGCGCCTAACCGCGCTGCGCTGCGTTCTCCCGCTTTCTGTCCGATGCTTTCCGCCGTTTCCAAGTCGGCGGCATCGCGCGCCACGCTGTACCAATAATCCCGCTGCTTGTTGTCGCCCTGCCCGGCGATCATCGCGCAACTGATACTGTGACGCGATAACGGGTATCCGCCCATGAATCCCAGGCTGTTGGCATAAATAAACTGCGACTCGCTGACCGAAATCGTAGCGCCTTCCGAGTTGGTGATACGTTTGTCCGCAGCATACGCCGCTTGCTCGCAGGTTTTGGCCAGCTCGATGGCTTCCTCGACGCCGATTTGCCAGGGGTAATATAGATTGGGATCCGAATAATGTTGCGCCAGCAATTCCGCCTCCGCCAATCCGGCACAATCGTCGTCGGCAGTGTAACGCGCAATCGACAGCGCCGCCGCCACCGTATCGCCGATGGCCTGCGGCGAAAAATCGGAAGTGCTGGCATGACCGCGCTTCTGCCCGATGTAAACCGTTACCGATAAGCCTTTGTCGCGATTATATTCAATCGTTTCCACCGCGCTCTGCCGCACAGTCACGGTTTGGCCGAAACCATCGGAAATATTGGTTTCGCAAGCGGTTGCGCCGCCTTTTTCGGCGTGATCCAGAATATCGCGGGCGATTTGCTGCAGGGTGCCGATGGGATAGGAAAATCGAGTATCGGAAACGGATAAATTATTCATGACTTGCGATAAAAACGAAAATGTAAGCTAATTTCAAACGAGGAAGATATGATAGCAGCTTCTTGACACCGCATTACATTGGATACCGTGCAAAAAGAACAGGAAACTGAAATCGAACCGGATATTGGCCCGAGCAAAACGAAACGGAAAAAGGATATGCACGCCCTGCAGGAAATCGGCGAGCAACTGGTGGAACTGGATGCCAAAAAACTGGCCGAATTTGACCTGCCGGAAATTTTGATCGACGCCATCACTCTGGCCAGGCCGATGCAAAAACACGGTGCGCGCCGCCGCCAAATGCAATATATCGGGCGCTTGATGCGCGAAATCGATGCCCAGCCGATTCAACAAAAACTCGACTCCTGGCACCAAACCTCGGTGCACCAAACCGCCCGTTTGCATCGATTGGAACGCTGGCGCGAGCGTCTGCTCAACGACGAACACGCACTGACCGAATTCGCCGCACAGTACCCGCACGCCGATTTGCAGCGCCTGAGACTGCTGATTCGTAATGCGCACAAGGAAAAAGCCGCCGAAAAACCGCCGAAGAGTTTCCGCTTGTTGTTTCAGGAGTTGCAAGCATTAGTAGCGGTCGATTAAAACTTCGCGCATCAGGAAAGCAGGTTAATGTCATCGTTTAATGCAATAAAAGATAGGCGGCATCTACAGAGATATGGAATGGTAATCAGTAAACTCAAAGTGGTAGCAAAAATAAAAATAATTTCTTGAGCAATCCAAGAAGTCTCCAGAATCACCGAAGCTATCTTCAGAATTCGTTTCCCCGGCTGTTATCGACATCTTCCGAACTTACCAGGCTGCCGATATTTCCCCATGCATTTCGGATGTAAGACACCACCTGGGCAATTTCAATATCGCGAATGAAATGCTGATAGGGTGGCATGCCGTAGGGCCTCGGATTGCCGACCGTGGCAGGCGGATACCCGCCATACAGCACACTGCGGATTGTGTTCAGCGGGGGATTCATGGTTACATTCCGGTTTCCCGCCAATGGGGGATAAATCCCTTGTACACCTTCCCCTGATTTGCCGTGACAGTCCTGGCAGTGTTTTTCGTAGACCGCCTCACCGAGGGCCAGATATTGGCGCACCTGTTCCGGCATTTTCCGAGCTTTTCGAGGCGCTTGAGTGCGGTCTTGCTTCTCGCCCAGCGATTGAAGGTAGACCGCTATCGAGCGCATATCCTCGACCGACAAATATTGCAGACTTTGCCGGACAATCGTTGCCATGGGGCCGGAAGTCACGGCATGGCCGTTTATCCCGGTGGACAGCAGCTCCACAATGTCCTCGATCGACCATTCACCCACTCCGGCTTCCAGCGGGGATATCAAGGAAGGCGCGTACCAGTAGGTTCCCACGATTTTGCTTCCGCTGAGCTTATCGTCCTGACTGGCTCCCCAGACATTACGGGGCATATGGCAGGCGTTACAGTGTCCGAGTCCCTGAACCAGATAATTGCCCCGATTCCACTCATCGCTTTTCGATTTGTCCGGTTGATAGACGCCTTCCTTGAAATACCACTTCCGCCAAAGAAACAGGAGCGTCTGATTATCGTAAGGCGAATTTATCTTATGAGGCGGATTGGTTTGTACGACGGGTGGCAGCGAACGCAAATAGGCAAAGATTGCATCGGCATCCGGTCGGGTAACTTTGGTGTATTCGGTATACGGAAAAGCCGGGTACAAATAGCGGCCATCTTTCGATTTTCCATGATGCAGCGCTTGCCAGAAATCCTCGCTGTTCCAGCGGCCGATCCCGGTTTCGTTATCCGGCGTGATATTTGATGTGATGAATTCACCGAAAGGCGTATTCAGTTTGCGCCCGCCTGCGTAAGGTTCTCCTCCCCGCGCGGTATGGCACCCCATGCAGTTGCCTGCCCGGGCAAGATACTCTCCGCGCCGAACCTGTTCGGCATCGGATTCAGTCGGTGTCTGAGCCGATGCCATATGCACCAGGAACAGCAAACCGCCGACAACACATGCGATGATTTGCCATTTGCTCGCAAACCTTGCTCCGTCAGAGTTTTTCATCGTGACGCCTCCTTCACGGACAAAATAGTCCGGCAACGCTGCGCCAGTTCCGGAGCAAGCGCTTCCGCTCCGGCCGGTTGTCCCGATACCGGCAGCCCGGGCAACCACAGCGCCAACGCGTTAACTTCTTCCTGAGTCATTTTTTTGGCTACTTCCGACATGCAGTCGGGTATCTGGCCGCGCATGATCCCGCCATTACGCCAGCCGCCGAACTGTGCAGCCAGATAGGCATGCGGCAATCCCAGTAGGCCGGGAATAGCGGGCTGTATGCCCAGCAGCGCTTCGCCATGGCAAGCACTGCATGCCGGAAGATCGCGCTCGGGGTCACCGGAATACAACAGTGTTTCGACGGATTCTTTTTCGGCAGAAGACAGGGCAGGCACTACCGGCTCCGGATATGCATAGGGCAGGGAAGCAAAATACACTGCGATTTCCTGCATGTATTCATCCGACATGTTTTCGAGCAAAATGGCCATCGGTTGATAAAAGCGTCGTCCATCACGAAAATTACGCAACTGATTGTAGAGATAACCAGCCGGTTTGCCCGCAATACGCGGGAAATAGGCATCCCGGTCTATTAAGTCGGCATCTCTATGACAGATGATGCAGGGTTTTACCCGTTCCTCAAGAGTATCGGGTATTTCGGACGATGTCGGTTCGACAGCGCTTGCCAGACCGGTAACCATCGCTAATAAGATAAAAGCAAAAAACTTCATTGGCGCATGAACCCATGAAAAATAATTAAAATACCGGCAATCCTTCGGAATGCTCACCGAAAGATTCGTATTGGCGTCAAGCTATCCTGTGGAACGAGAGCAAAACTATCTGCGATTCCGGCAGCAGCCAGTGTGCAGAATTGCAAAGCGGCAGTTTATATCACTAGCTGTAATCCAAACAACCGGATAGAAAACCTGGGTAACCGCTATGCAACTGGATGAGTTACTGATCCGTCATCTCAGCGGTGTTTACCCAGGACGAAAGTTTGACTTCACGCCCCATCTGCTGCCAATGCCCGGACATGCGCCGCCGCACAGCGTCCTAACGATTGCAGTTCATAGCCGCCTTCCAGCACGGATACGATGCGGCCCTGCGCATATCGATCCGCAATTGCCCTGATCTGCTGCGTGATCCAGACATAATCGCCGTCATCGAATTGCAGTTGCGACATATCGTCGTCGCGGTGGGCATCGAATCCCGCCGAGACGAAGATCATTTCCGGGTTGAATTTTTCCAATGCCGGTAGCCAATAATCAATCACCGCTTGACGAAAAACCTTGCCGTCGCTGCCGCGCGGCAGGGGGACGTTGATCATGCGCTCACTGCCGCTATCTGCGCCGCAATATGGATAAAAGGGATGCTGAAACGTTGAGCACAGCATGACATGTGGGTTGTCGCGGAAAATTTCTTCAGTGCCGTTGCCGTGGTGCACGTCGAAATCCAGAATCGCAACGCGCTGCAAATGGTGCTGTTCGATTGCATGTGCTGCACCGACTGCGATATTGTTGAACAAGCAGAAACCCATGGCGCGATCCGATTCCGCATGGTGTCCGGGCGGACGGATGGCGCAGAAGGCATTGTCGGCTTGCCCCTTCATTACCAAATCGGTCGCCAGTATCGCAGCACCGGCCGCACGCAGCGCGGCATTCAGGGTAAACGGATTCATCGCGGTATCGGCATCCAATGCAATCATGCCGACGGCAGGCGAAGCCTGAAAGATGGATTCGATATAATCCGGCGTATGCACGCGCGCCAACTGCGCCACAGTTGCCAGCGGCGCTGCAAAACGTTGCAACCGTGACAGTAAGTCGGCCGCATTCAAGGCGTTTTCGATTGCGGTCAGCCGTTGCGGGCTTTCGGGGTGATACGGCCCCATGTCGTGTTTTAAGCAGTCGGGATGGCTGATATAGGCTGTTTTCACACTCATTTCCTTTCGAAAGAGAGATGTTATGTCCCAGGAGATTGACGACAGACTCCTAGAATAATTCAGTGCTTCTCTAATTGTGACAGAGCCTATTTATTCCTTGGTTTTAATTTCCTTGACATCAACCAGTTCAAATTTGTTGTCGCCAAGATGTTTGAGTTTTGCTTGATAGTATGAGCCTAATGCTTTGACTCGTTGGATATTTAATGTTCCGGTTTCTGCAACGAAAATCGAATTGTCTTCCAGGTCTGCAGCTGCAGAGACTGCCGATTCAAACTTTTCATGCTCAAGCCCGCGATTAAAAACAATTGCGACAGGGGATGGGGCGATAGAAACAGAAATATCACTATCCGGCTTAGATTCGAACAATCTTAGCTCTATACGGTAAGCTCCGATACTGCCACCCAATGCGCCAGAAGCATCAAAAATGGAAAAATCTACATGAGTATGCACTGCGCCTTCGCTGTCAACTTTATCGATTGTTGCCGGAATACTGCTAACGCCATCAACACTGTATGAGATAATATTGCCATGTGCATCAATAACTTCTATTCGTTCTCCATTTGGAACTTGCTGGCTCCATTCAGTACCATTCCAGAATAGCAGTTGACCGACAGGGTGGAAGCGCAGCCAATTGCCGGGGGTAAATGCTCCTTTCTCTGTATTGACATCAATACCCGGATCATCTGTTGCATATAGTCCTCCGCCGATATCACCAAAATCCGATTCGAACAACTTACTGTTAACAAATATTTCCGCGCCAATTTTCCAGGGTTGAAGGTCGACTGCATGCAGCTCTTGCGCGATTGCAGGTAAAGAAAGCAAGTTAAAAACGAACGTCATATACAGGATAATAATTTTTTTAAACATAGCAAGGTCTTATAGGTTTATTTAAGTGATTATTTCTAAACAAATACATATTCAATGGCTATAATAATGTCACTATCCTCCTTAGATAATTTCTATCATTCAGAAACCCCACCAATTTCTTCTAAGTGTTCCAGCTGGAACTTGGAATCCCCGATGTTGCGCAAGATCGCTTTATAATTTTTTCCCTGTGTATAGACTGAAGGAATTTCCAGTATTCCACTTTCAATGTCATAACGAACGGGTATGGCGTAGCGGGGTTTGTCGATTTGTACCGTATTGAGTACAAATATATTTTCATCTTGTAGCTGCAATTGCGCGCGATAATGTTGATTGCTTACCTGTATATCGTTCAGATTTAATGTGCCGGTATTCTGGTCGTAGGCCGCTGCCACGTTCAATACAGTGGCGGGCGCTATAATCGGGATATTGCACAGTCGGAGTGTGCATAAGTCTTTAGCCAGAGAAGCATCGGTACGATCAATAACGCCATCGTCATTGACGTCAAGCATGGCATTGCCGGGGTTAACCGGTTCATTGTTTTGGGCGGCCAATAGAATCAATGCCACATCGATTCGATCCACATCGCTGTCTAAATCCACATCGCCGGGAATTGACACAGGGATTATTGGTCGCGGCGGATCCGGATCAGTGTCCGATGGTTTGCCAGCGAGCGCTGCTAAGGCTGCAGCGAACGCTGTTTCATCTAAACCGGCGTTAAACAAAATCAGAAACGGTTCTGAAGGAAAGAAGCGTGCATTGGAAATAAGCTGCATTTCAACCAAATAGGCACCAACAGGCCCGCCTATTTCACCCTGTTGATTTTCCAGAAAGAAACTCAGGTGGGTGTGTAAAATGCCATTATTGTTGGTAATGTCCACGACCAATTCGGGATTGCCCAGGATGCCGTCAGCAGAGAAAACGGTACTGCCGTCAATGCCAAAGCTGCCGTCACTAAAACATAATAATTGTCCAGCACATTCCGAGAAGTCTCTGATTACTTCGGCATTGGCCTCCAATCCGCCAAACAGGGTGATTTGGACACCGTGAGGCGGATTTCTCCAGGAAGATAATGCCGGGTCCCAATATTTAAGCGCCCCAAGTGCGCGATAGCTCAACAGTTCGTTGGGTAACAACCCATTTTGAATCGATTGAAAGCCTGGATTTTTGGTTCGGAAATCCCCGCCGGGAAGATCTCTAAAATCCGCCAGAAAAATGAGCTTGCCTGTAGAGGTTTCTTTAGGCAAGGCTCCGACAGGCAATTGAAGCGTTTGTGTCAATTCACCCAAGTCACAGCCCACAACACCGGGAGTACGGCAATATCCGACAAACAATGCATTACCTTCTCCTCGGACTTCGACATCCAGGTGTTGGGCGGAAGCTTCCTGACTCAATATCAACGCAACAGCCAGCAAATAAAATCGGATGCGGTTAGTCTTGAAAGCTTGATTTTCCATTCTATGCAATTCTTGCCGTGGTCTTGTCATTACATGCTGACTAAAAGGATGCGCGCAACCCGAACACAAAACTTCGTCCCGGTTCCGGTGCAAAATTTCGCAAAAAAGAAACCGAATTACGTATTTCTTCGTTCAGTAAATTGTGCCCTTTGGCGAATAACCACAAATCGCCCCATTTGCTCGTTTTTATTTGGTAGTCTGCCGTTGCGGTCAATAAATGATAGCTATCAGTTGGTGTTTCGTTTTTTCCTGGATGATGCTGAGCCTCTGCCCGGGTATACCGTAGCGCGGTATTCCAGGAAGGATTTCCATATCCCAGTTCAACACCGTAACGAAGTGGCGGCATACGCGGCACATCGTCGCGGTCGCCAGTGACAAAGCGTCCACGGACATAATCGGAAAACAAAGTTAGCAGCAAATTGCCTTGCGGCATTTGATAAAGCGTTGCGTCAACCCTGGATTCGAAGCCGATGAACTTGGCATGTCGTTGATCATAGGAGAAAATCGATACGCATTCCGAGTCGCTGACACAGCGCTGACGGATCACCTCGTTGTCAATTTCATACACCAACCCGGTATTGCGCAGGTAGATAAAATCGTCAGTACGGTTGTAGTAACCGTTGATTCGCGAGCTGATACGCCCTAACTTCCATTCAATTCCTAAATCGGCCATGCTTACAGTTTCATTCTTGAGCTGCACATTGCCGATTTCGAAACTACGAGTCGACAAATGCGGGCCGAGTGCCAGCAATTCCTGAATATCCGGCGGACGCTTGCCTCGATTTAATGTTAACGTCAATACGGTATCTGTCCGCAGATTCCATTGCAAGGCTGAGGAAGCGGACAGTGCCTGGTAGTCAAGTGAGTTGGGTAATGACGCTGGCGGCAGGGCGCTGCCACGCAGTTTCAATTCGTTTACACTGGGATCGATGCGTGCGTGTTCGAAGCGGAGTCCGCCACGTAACACCCAGTTATTCCAAGTGTAATCTTGCGTGGTGTATAACCCCAAAGACTGTTGCTTGGTGGGAGGCACAAAAGTCTCCACACCGAGCGCGGAAAAATTACGATTTATCCAGTGTGCGCCAAAGGTGCCGGTTAGGTTCAGAAATGCATTATGACGCGCTTCGACGCGTCCCTCGCCGACATTGTTTTTGAACTTGGTGAAAGGTGATCCGCCTTCCATTTCAGTATGTCCGTAGTCGACCAAACCATACCGTAAGCTGATGCTTTCAATGCCGCGCACCGGCTCGTACCATTCAGACTTAAAGTCATAGCGGGTTTGCTGCATGTTGAGGCGAATATTGGGAAACAATGCTTGGGGGCCGAAGATGTCTTCAAATCCTCTTAAGTCATTGAGTCTAGGTAAAATAGTTTCCAGGCCATTCAAGTGATTGGGATCCAGACGATGACTGCCTTTGGGCACTCCATAACGATTATCCGTGTGACTGATCGACATGCCCGCCATAACATTATTGCCCACCCATGAAATACCGGCAAAACCGCCGATTCCTCTGCTATCGGTATTGGGGATTTTGCCACTGACATTTTGTATTTCCGTTAGGCCGAATTGTTGTTCTACGAAGGTCTCATCAATAGCTTTGCCGGGAATTTGAGTATCGCCCCGCTTGCGAAAGAAGCCGCCCAAATTAAACGCCAATTGATCTTTGCCCATATTCAATTTAAAGGCGGAATTTGTGCCATCTCCATTAGTGTCATAACGGCTCTCAACAGAGCCACTGATTGGTTTCGTGGCACGCTTTTCTGGTATGCGATGATCGTTAACTTCAACAATGCCGCCGATTGCGTTACCGCCATAACGAACTATTTCTGGGCCACGCATAACTTTTATTTCTTCGGCAAACAACGGATCGATTGCCACAGCATGATCCGGGCTTAGACTGGTGGCATCATGGGTGCCAATGCCATTTTGTAGAATACGTACCCGGGATCCGGTTAAGCCACGGATCACAGGGATACCCACCCCGGGGCCAAAAGAAGCATTGCTGACACCGAGCTCCTCGTTCAGGGCCTGACCAAGTGTATTTCCTTGCTGCAACCGTAGCGAACGGCCTTTCAGTGTGCTGGTATTTGGCTGGGAAGGTTGCTCCGGTGTAACGCCAATAATGGTTATCGGTGTCAATTGAATAGCAGAATTGTGCTTGCCAGCTTCTGACCCCGCTTTAGTTGCTGCCGAATCCCTGACTACCTGTTCTGCTATTACTTGATCCACTGTTACCATCGTTATTACCAAAGCAATGCTAGTCGCTATTTGCCGCACGGAATGGAACATACTTGGCTGTTTGTCGGCGCTTGAAGAGTTTTTACAATTAACCACCCGGCATTCTTCAAACCTTTTAAGTTTCGCGAATACGCGCCAGTGATCGGAGTCTCTAATTGATTCATCGTTTATTAATTTCAGCAGTCTGTTTAATTTTGTAAAAGAGCACTTCGAACCAAGTCCTAAAAAATCAGCCGTTGCAATTCACTGACATGCCCCTTCCCTGAAGGAACAGATTTTTTAGAAGTGCCGGATTTTCTAATCCGTAATTGGCAGAAAAGGCTTATATTGCACTTTGTGCATGATATGTTATATCATAACAAATATCAATTCTACCAAGTTAAATTAAACCAATGTCAACTGATCGATTACCGGTAACTGTGCTTTCCGGGTTTTTAGGTGCGGGTAAAACAACCGTGTTGAATCATATTCTGAATAACCGGCAAGGACAGCGCGTTGCA
Source organism: Nitrosomonas sp. (assembly GCA_005779435.1). Classification (GTDB taxonomy): domain Bacteria; phylum Pseudomonadota; class Gammaproteobacteria; order Burkholderiales; family Nitrosomonadaceae; genus Nitrosomonas. The sequence continues at coordinate 14,814 of SXJH01000071.1, forward strand.
GTCATCGTGAATGACATGAGCGAAATCAATATTGATGCTTCCATCATTGAGAAAGAGATTTCATTTAACCGTGCGGAAGAAAAACTCATTGAGATGAGCAATGGCTGCATTTGCTGTACATTGCGCGAAGATTTGCTCATCGAAGTACGCAAACTGGCCATCGAGAAGAAGTTCGACTATCTGATCATTGAATCTACGGGAATATCTGAACCGTTACCGATCGCAGAAACATTTACATTCGCCGATGACGAGGGAATCAGCTTATCCGATATTGCGCGATTGGATACCATGGTAACGGTGGTTGATGCGGTTAATTTTATGAAGGATTTTGAAGAAGCAAAAATGCTTCAGGAAACTGGAGAAAGCTTGGGAGAAGATGACGAGCGCAGTGTGGCTGATCTTCTGATTGATCAAGTGGAATTCAGTGATGTCATTTTGATCAACAAAATTGACTTGATCAGTACGGTTGAGTTAATTCAACTACAAGGTATCTTGCGTAGTTTGAATACTGAAGCTGAAATTATTGCTATCCAAAATGGCCAGGTTGAATTGACCAAACTTCTAAACACAGGAAAATTCAGTTTTGCGCATGCCCAACAAGCTCCTGGCTGGTTAAAGGAGATGCGCGGGGAACATACACCTGAAACAGAAGAGTACGGCATCAGCAGTTTTGTTTATACAGCCAGAAAACCGTTCCATCCTCAACGGTTCTATGATTTTATTCATCAGCCTTGGTCAGAAGGGAAATTACTCCGATCAAAGGGATATTTCTGGTTGGCAACTCGATCGGACTATGCAGGTCAGTGGAGTCAAGCCGGTGGCATCGCGCACTATAGTTATGCCGGTATGTTCTGGAAAGCTGTCCCTAGAAATGAGTGGCCGCAAGATGAAGATTATTTGAAATCGATACTGGAGAAGTGGGAAGAGCCTTATGGAGACCGGCGGCAAGAATTGGTTTTTATCGGTCAGAATATTGATCAACAAGGAATATGCCAATGGTTGAATGAATGTTTAGTGACCGATGAAGAACTGCACGCAGGAGAGAAATATTGGTTAGCCTTGGAAGACCCATTTCCTGCTTGGAGTAATCAATAAATGATGGTTCTGATTTTAACTGCGCAATGGATTTGCACATGAAATTTCGCTAGCGTGATATGCTTTAATGGTCAATAACCAGAAGTATTTGTGATCTTTCCGCGTACTGAGATTTTACGAAAATGTCAGCCGATATCGAACAAATCATCAAGAAGTCACAAGAAGTTTGTGCGTCGGCAGGCACAAAATTAACGCACAAACGAAAGAATGTGCTGATGGTATTGTTGGCTTCTGCTACGCCGCTTTCGGCGTATGAAATCGTGGATCGATATAAAACGCAATTTCAGGAATCGTTACCGGTGATGTCCGTTTATCGTATGCTTGATTTCCTGATTCAGGAGAAACTGGTTCATAAACTGGAAACTGCCGGTCAGTATATGTCGTGTGCGCATATTGCATGCGATCATCAGCATGAAACACCGCAATTTCTGATCTGTGACCGCTGTGGCAGTGTCAAAGAAGTTGGCATCAAAAAACGCATCATCGAGGAACTCGAGCGTAGCATTCAGAGCACCGGTTTTATGTTGGCACACAAGCAACTGGAACTGCATGGGGTTTGTGAACATTGCCAAAGCCATCCGGCGTAGTAGTTATCGTGGCTTACTATTCGGTTTGCTGAATGACTATGGATACTGTAGCACAACAATTGCCGATTCCGGTTTTACTGTTGACCGGTTTTTTAGGCAGCGGCAAAACCACGTTGTTAAATCATTTGGTCCAGCAACCATTCTTTAGACGAACCCTGGTTGTGATCAATGAATTTGGTGAAATCAGCCTGGATCATTTGCTGGTCGCGCATAGCAACGAAACGTTGGTAATGGAAGTGGGAAATGGTTGTATCTGCTGCACGATGCGCGGTGATTTGGCCAAGGTGCTTAAAGATATTACTTGGCGTTTTTCCCGTAACGGGGTACGTAACTATGACCGGGTGATCATCGAAACCACTGGACTGGCTGACCCGGCTCCGATTCTGCATACCTTGATGACGGATAAAAACATTAGTGCGCGTTATCGTTTGGATGCCATTGTTACTGTCATCGATTGTGTCAATGCGATGGATACATTGGATCATCATCCCGAAGCCGTGAAACAGGCTGCGGTAGCAGACCGGATTGTCCTGACAAAAAGTGATTTAATCAATGGACAGCAATGCCATACTTTGCAACAGCGATTGGCGATTCTGAACCCTGCGGCTAAACAATTATTGGCTGTAAACGGTCAGGTGGATGCGCCATCGGCATTCAGTGCTAACTTATTTTCGATAGATCAAAAAACACCGGATGTTATTCGGTGGCTTAGTGCGGAAGCGTATGCCGAGAATCCTTCGAGTCAATATAAACCTGTCCGGCATGGTGCGGTGCAGTCCCTGTTTTCTTCCAATAGATCAATCAGTAAGCATCCTGATATTAATCGCCATGATGATCATATTTTGTCCTATTGTTTTACCTTTGACGAACCGATTGATCCCGAATTGTTTGAGGATTGCCTGGATTTGCTGATGGCGATCAAAGGGGCAGATATTTTGCGTATCAAGGGGATGCTGAATATGAAAAATCGTGCGGGTCCGATAGTTATTCATGGGGTTCAGCATATTTTTCATCCTCCGGTGGAACTGACCGGATGGCCATCGAATGATCGGCGAAGCCGTATTGTATTTATTACACGGGATGTGCCTCGCTCAGTGATCGAGGATACTTTTTCTGCGTTGGTCGGATGCGCAATATCGCCTGTAAGCATACATTGACGATTTGCAGCATCTCGCTGCCGCTATCTGCGCCGCAATATGGATAAAAGGGATGCTGAAACGTTGAGCACAGCATGACATGCGCGATGTCGCGGAAAATGGGGGTGTATAATTTTGTGTAAATGGTTATTTAAGGAAACGCTGATTTATTGACTGTACGAGCGAATTACTTCGTTGCTCGATACCCTCTCCCCCGCCTATCTTGCCGATATGTCTCGGTTGCTGCGTTCCGTGCGCCTCGTGCTTCATCTCGTTCGCTGAATTGATCAGCGTTTCCCTAAAGTTTATTCAATCAATCGGCTCCGCCATGATAAATTATCGGCATTCTGAATTTTTTTACGTTTAATTGCATTTTTCGTCATATTGGGAGTGATTGATGAACGAGTTTATCGTCAAATTTTTGAATTTTGTTTCCATTGAATCGCTGATGGAAAGAGGCTGGCTGGAGATCATGCAGATTTTGATGCCCGGATTTGTTTTGGTTTTGGTATTTCTCGGTTTGAGCTTTTTCATTCGCAGCAGGCGCTGGAAAACCGCTGCATCCATAGCATGCGCGGCACTGGCACTGGTTTATTTGCCGTATGAGTTTTATCGCCAATCCGCCGTACAAGCGCGCGCCGACGCCAATGTCGGCGAGATTCAAGGCAGTCTGCGCAATTTGTTGGATTCGGCCAATCTTTCGCGTATCAACGACATCGCGGACAAAGAAGCCGCCGCCGGTATGCTGGACGAAATCATCAACGGCCTCGATCAAAACAAGAAAAAAGAACTGGTGCTGATTTCCTGGTTGATGGCGGAAAACGAAAAAGATGCGCTGAGTCAATTGGACGGCAAACAAAAAGCGCTCGCTGACGACATCAAATCCAGCTTGCAAGCAACCAAAACCGAGATCATCGATTCGCGCCCGCCGGTGGAAAAAATCTCCGACACCATCGTACAAAAACTGGACGATGACATCAGGGTGCTGGTTGAAAAGAAAATGCACACATTCAAACAGGAAATCGACGGCTCATTGGACGGTTTTAAAGAAACCATCAACACCTTTGTGCAAGGCGAGCTTAAAAACTATCAAACGAATTTGGCGGGTATCACGCAGCAAAACGTGGATGAACTGAAAAATTACTCCAGCAAGGCCAATCAAGCTTTTGCCGATCAGGTCAATAAAATCAATCAAGTATCGTTGCAGAAGCTGGATGCCACCAAAGCAAGCATCGAAGGGCTGGGCGTTGCTTCGGAAACCAATCTGAAGAATATCACCCAGCAAGTCAAGCAACTGTCCGCTGCGCTCGATCTGGCGCAGAAGAAAAACGATATCTTATTTGAATACAATGAGTGCATGAGGGCCGCAGGCGTGCTTGATTTGGGGGGTAAGGGAGAGCATTGCAAAGCCAAGTACAGTCAGGATATGAGCGCTTTGAAGTAAGAAGGACATGTTTTTATTATTTGGTATTCAAGCGTTATAATTTAAAAAAGCAGGACCTTTGTGAGTTTTGTGCCCGGCGGGCTGTGACATCAGAATTAATTTATTTAAAGGGGAAAAATATGAGTATGGAAAGTGAGATCAGGACGAGATTCGGAGGGTTGTGGAATTCCCTCGTTTTGCTCTTCGTGATTATCGTTTGCCTTCGCTTTTCAAGTCTGGAATTTGCGGACGAAGGTTTGAGCAAAAGGATTTTTTGCGCTATACATTTGTTCATGGGATGCATAGCGGCCGGTTTTTTACTCGGGATTTTACGAATTTTTCTGGGATTCTCCAATGAAACCCATACGCGCGCACCGGCATCCGCAAATTTTGCCAGCGGCTTGAAATACGGAATCGTATCCGGCGGGCTGCTGATCATGATCGTGGGCGCCTTGCAACTCAATAACTTTTTCGGTGTATTCCAGCCCATTATCACCGGGTTGATTACAAAACTGACGTCGGTTTTTGTGTAATACAGATAGAAAGTACCGCAACTGTTCAAGTTTCAAACGACAAGACCCCGGCAGCAAATCCAAGGGGTCTCGTCGCAGCACATACTGCATCCCTCATCACTCGGAAGCTTTTGTGCCATGCGTGGCTAAAAGTATGAGTCCGCCGGTGATCGCAATATTCTTCGTGAACATGATTATTTGCATTTGGTCGGCAAGATTGTGGTGAAAAATCACTGCGGCGATCAGGGTGAACGCGGCCAATGCCAATGCGGTCAACCGGATTTGCCATCCTGCAATGATGGCCAAACCGCCTGCTATTTCAACAAAGATAACGAGCGGTAACAGCATGCCCGGTACGCCCATGGTTTCCATATAACCTTGTGTGCCTTCGTATCCGCTGATTTTGAACACGCCGGAGAGCAAGAAGATTTGTCCGAGAAATAGGCGTGCGATGAATTGACTGATTTTTTCCATATGAGATTCTCCTGTTAAGTTAATTAATTTCTGCGTACCTCGAAAAACCTGTTGCGCGGTCATCTGGCTGCGTTGCATGGTGCTCGGCTCGCCTATCTATCCGATATGACTCGCATCTTGCGCTCCATGCGTCTTGCCGCCTGTCCGCTCGCTACGGTTTTTTGAATCGCCCTTCTTTTATCCAAGCGCGGTCGCGTACGAATCGGTTGGATTGAAAATCCTGCAATGCCTGATCGATTTGCTCCCGGGTGTTCATGACAAACGGCCCGTACCGTACCACCGGTTCGTGAATCGGTTTTCCGCTCACGGCAATCAAGCGTGTGCCCGTTTTTCCTGCAATAAAATCAAAGCGGCCTTCGTTAGCATCCAATGTCATTAGCGAATGCTGCGCGACATTCTGGCCGTTCAATTGACCATTGCCCTCAAAAACATATAGAAAACTATGATGTTCGGCGGGGAAGTGATGTCGAAAATGCTTGCTGCCGGTTATGCACACATCCCAATAAGTCACCTGCGTGATGGTATCCTCAATGGGTGAAACGGCATCGGCAAATCGCCCGATGAGCACCTTGAGTGTGTAATCCGGTGTCTGCACCACCGGAAAAGCCGCCGCCGGATATTCCTGATACTTTGGATGATCCATTTTGTTTGCCGCCGGCAGGTTGATCCACAGTTGGAATCCGCGCATCAGCCCGTTTTCCTGTTGCGGCATTTCGGAATGAATGATGCCGCTGCCGGCTTTCATCCATTGCGCGGAGCCGGGGCTCAGATTGCCGCGATTGTCCATGCTGTCTTGATGCGCCATGTAACCGTCGATCATATAGGTAAACGTATTAAAACCGCGATGCGGATGGGGCGGGAATCCTGCCGCATAATCTTTCGGGTTATCGCTGCCGATATGATCCAGCAATAAAAACGGATCGTAATTGCGCAGAGCCGCTGAGCCGATAGTGCGATAGACGGTGACACCGGCGCCTTCCGGAACGATTTCTGCGGGAACGATTCGTGCTGTGTTAACCGATGTGTCCATAATCTTTTCCTCCTCTGTGGTGAATGATTGGATCAAACGATGGAATGTATTATCATCGTTGTTGTAACAAGAATGAATATTGATATTAAGAACTAATTGTTCCATTAAAAGCAACAATAGGCGCTCCATGGATCGATACGAGAATATGAATACCTTTGTTCATGTGGTTGAAGCGGGCGGCATTAGTTCCGCCGCCGATCGCATGGGCGTGGCGAAATCGGCGATTAGCCGCCGCTTGAAGGAATTGGAAGCACATCTCGGCGTTCAATTGTTCCATCGAACCACCCGGCAAATGAATCTGACGAATACCGGGCAGGCTTTTTATGCGCAGTGCGTGCGTATTCTCGCCGATATTGTCGAAGCCGAGCTTGCCACATCGCAGTTTCATGGCGCCCTGAAAGGCAATCTGAAAGTGGCGGTGCCGCTCAGTTTCGGATTGATGCACCTTGGACCCGCCATCCAGGAATTTTTGCAATTGCACCCGGAAGTGGAATTCGATCTCGATTTTAATGACCGCCAAGTCGACATACTCGCGGAAGGCTTCGATCTCGCCATTCGTATCGCCAGTTTGCCCGATTCCAGTTTGATTGCGCGCCGCCTTGCGCCCATTCAATCGGTAATATGCGCAAGCCCGGGCTACCTTGAACGCATGGGTGAGCCGCAAACACCGCAGGCATTGATCGATCACCGTTGCCTGGTTTATAACCTGATCAGCGATTACGAAAACTGGAATTTTTTTGCTGCCGACGGTCAAATCTTTAAAACACGCATTACGCCTTACCTGAAAGCCAGCAATGGCCAATTTTTGCGCGACGCCGCTGCTGCGGGTTTAGGGATTGTGATGTTGCCGGTTTTTATTGTTCATCGGGAAATTGAGGGCGGAGCATTGATCCCGCTGTTGACCGGATACCGCCGTCCGCAATTGGAAATGTATGCGATTTATTCGCAGACACGGCATCTTTCTCAGCGTGTCAGGGCATTGGTTGATTTTCTGATTAAACGGTTTGAAGGCGTGCCTTATTGGGATTTGTGTTTGCAACGCGATAAGATAGGAAAGCAGGGTACATGAAAAAGATTTCCAGACGAAGCGTCATTAAATGGGGACTTGCTGGCGGTGTCGCCGGAGCCGCTTTCAGAAGTGGTGCCAGTAAAGCATTGGCAGTGTTGTTGCCCACGCCGGATGAAATAGAAGGGCCGTTTTATCCGGTCCGGGATCAGAAGGATAAAGATGCCGACTTAACGCAAATCGCCGGACGTCGCAGCGTTGCGAGCGGACAGCATATCGTTGTCAGCGGCGAAGTGCGCGACATCCACGGGAATCCGGTTACCAATGCCTTACTCGATATTTGGCAGGCCGATGCCAATGGCCGCTACCGGCATCCGCGCGATCCCAGCAAAGCCAAGCCGGATGAAAATTTTCAAGGCTGGGCCATTATTTACACGGATGACAACGGAAAGTTTCGCTTCAAAACCGTATTGCCGGGTGCTTACCCAGCCAGCAACGAGTGGACCAGGCCGCCGCATATTCATTTTAAAATATCCAAGCCGGGTTATCGCGCGTTGACTACGCAAATGTACTTTCCCGATCAACCGCTCAATGCATCGGATTTATTGCTGAACCGGAAATCCAAAACAGAACAAGCCGCTATGATCGCCAAACGGATCGGGCAACAAGGCAACGTGGTTTTCTATGAATACAATGTCGTTCTCGATATATAGTTACCGCTCGTACGCCAACACCGGCGCCAGCCATCGTTCCGCTTCTTCCAGTGTCCAGTCTTTACGCTTGGCATAATCCTCGACTTGATCCTTGCCGATCTTGCCGACGGCAAAAAATGTCGATTCCGGGTGAGAGAAATAGAAACCGGATACCGCTGCGGTCGGAACCATCGCGAACGATTCGGTGATGACGATACCGGCATTCTCCGTGGCGTTCAGCACGGCAAACAACGGTCCTTTCTCGGTGTGATCCGGGCATGCGGGATAGCCCGGCGCAGGGCGGATGCCGCGATATTCCTCGTTGATCAGTTGTTCGTTGGTTAAGGTCTCATCCTTGGCGTAGCCCCAGAATTCACGGCGCACCCGGGCATGCATGTGCTCGGCGAAACCTTCCGCCAGGCGGTCGGCAAGGGCTTTGAGCACAATGGCGCTGTAGTCGTCGTTGGCATCTTCAAAAGCTTTGACGCGTTCGTCGATACCGAATCCGGCGCCGACAGCGAATAGGCCGATGAAATCGGCGATGCCGCTTTCCTTCGGCGCAATGAAGTCGGATAAGCACCGGTTCGGCTTGCCGGACGGTTTTTGATCCTGCTGACGCAAGCAATGATAGATCATCGCAATTTTACTGCGTGTATGATCGGTGTAGATTTCGATGTCATCGCCGACCGAATTGGCTGGGAACAAGCCGATCACCGCATTGGCGCTCAACCATTTTTGTTCGATGATTTTTTTCAGCATCGTTTGTGCGTCGCGAAACAAGTGGCTTGCAGTTTCGCCGACCACTTCATCCTGCAGAATATCCGGGTAGCGTCCGGCCAGTTCCCAAGCCTGGAAGAACGGCGTCCAATCGACATAGGGGACGATTTTTTCCAGCGGATAATTATTCAGCGTGCGAATGCCGATCAGCTCGGGCTGATAGGGTTGATAGCTTTTCCAATCGGTCTTGAACGCATTGGCGCGCGCCTCGGCTATCGGCAGCAGATTCGCAGGGCCTTTCTTGTTTTTGTGCTGGGTACGGACTTTTTCGTATTCGTCTTTGACTTCTTGTACATAACGGTCGCGCAGGTCTCGCGACAACAGGTTGCTGCACACGCCGACCGCGCGGCTGGCATCGGGCACCCAAACCACCGGGCCATCGTAATGCGGCGCGATTTTGACTGCGGTGTGTACGCGCG
>SXJH01000072.1 GCA_005779435.1 Nitrosomonas sp.
CTAGATGGATGCCGATATTGCGCAATTTTTGCAAACTTTCGATGGTTTTCTGCGGGTTCTCCATCGCCGCGCTTTCAGTGATTTCCAATTCCAAGAGACTCGGATCGATGCCTTCCTGTACGACGATCGATGCGATCATGGCTGGAAGATCGGCTTGGCGGAATTGGATTTGCGACAAATTCACGGATATTTGCAAATCGGGCATGTTTTGCCGCTGCCGGTGATTGAGTTGCCGACAGGCGGTGCGCAGCACCCATTCGCCCAACGGCAATATCAATCCGGATTCCTCCGCCAACGGAATAAAGGTGCCGGGTGAAATGAGTCCTTTGACGGGATGCCTCCATCTGACCAATGCCTCCATGCCAACCGCCCATGAAGTGCCGATATCGATTTTCGGCTGGTAGTGCAACACGAATTGCTCTTCTGTCAGCGCAATGCGCATGTCATGTTCCAGCTCCAGCCGCTCGAAGTTGGCGCGATTCATGGATGGTTCAAAAAACTGATAATTGTTCCGGCCTTCCGATTTGGCGTGATACATCGCGACATCCGCATTCTTCATTATTTCTTCTGCGGTGTCGCCGTCATCGGGAAAGAAGGCGATACCGATACTGGGACTTGAGTGCACTTGCTGTGTTTCCAATCGGTAGGCTTGCCCGAGATTGCGCAATATCTTATCGGCGATGTGGTATACGGTATCGGCGCTTTCTTGTACCGGCAGCACCACCACGAATTCATCGCCGCCGAGGCGGGCGACAATATCGCTGCCGCGCACGCTGCTTTTCAGGCGCTGAGCAACCTGCATCAGCAGCAAGTCGCCGATGGCATGGCCCAGCGTGTCGTTAATTAATTTGAAGCGGTCAAGATCGATAAACATGATCGCGACTTTCTCCTTGTTGCGGCGTGCAACATGGATCATTTGTCGGAGCCGTTCGGTACAGGCAAACCGATTCGGCAAATCGGTCAAGACATCGTGGTGCGCCAAATAATGGATCTTGTCGATAGCTGTCTTGTAATCTGTGATGTCTGCAAAGCTGAAAATGTAATTGCTGATTTGACGCTGATCGTTGCAAATCACCGAAATGGATAGCCATGCCGCATAAGTATGGCCGTCTTTATGCCGTATTTTGGCTTCTCCGCGCCAGAATCTCTTTTCTTGCAAGGTGCGCTGTAAAATCTCTTGATCTTCTACAATGATGCATTCCGATAACAATGTTTCGGATACCCTGCCCGGGATTTCATGTTCCGAATAACCCATCGATCTGCAAAAAGCTTGATTGACGGTGATTATCTTCTTAGCGGCGTCTGAAATGATAATTGCTTCGCCGCTGCATTCAAAAACCGAGGCGTAAAGTGCGACCTTTTCTTCGGCTTCTTTGCGAATCAAAATTTGCAATACCTGCTGCGCAATGCCGTCCAGCAGACGCCGTTCTTCCGGAAGAAACGGATTTGGTCCGTTTCGCTTAGCAGCATGAAAAATTTCGATTTGTCCGTACTGGATGCCGTGCAATACCAAAGGGGCGCTCATCTTGTGCGCATCGCTTTCGCAAGGGTCGGTTTGGTAGCTGGCGCCGTTGAATTCGATACGCGCGGCGACGAGTTCCGGCTTATTCCAAGCCAAGGGCAGAAAATGCACCGCACGCTCAAGAAAATCCGGCAGCGGCAGCGTGTCTTCCTCAGCCAAATCGGCTAATTGATGGAGGCAATTCAATTCCTTGACGCGCTCCTGGAGCTGAGCGAATTGCCGATCCAGCAGCAACTTCAGTTGCTGCTGCTCGGTGATATCTTGCACGGTACCGACAGACCGCACCGCATTGCCTCGATCGTCGTAATAGTTTTCGCCACGCTCGTTAACCCATTTCACACGACCGTCCGGCATCAGCAAACGGTGCGCAATTTCATAGTGCGCCCGGTTCGCTACCGAATTGAGGTATGCCCGATCGACTGCATCTCTATCATCCGGATGGATTACGTTTAAAAAAGCTTCATACGACGGCCGGAAGCTGTTCGGATCCAATTCGAAAATACGGTAAATTTGATCCGACCAATGCAGCGTATTGTCGATTAAATTGTATTCCCAGTTACCTATCTGCGCGATTTGCTGCGCCTCTATCAATCGCGCTTCACCGATATGCAATGACCGGATCGCTTGTTCTACGGTAGACGCCATACGGTTGAAATCAGCGCTCAAGGCAGCAAATTCGTTAACACCGGCAATAACGCAACGTGCCGTAAAATCGCCTGCGGCAATCGCTCTGGTTTCCTCCGTCAGAACATGCAAAGGCCGGAGGATGCTCCGCCAAACATAAAGAATCGCTCCCGACAGATAGGCAAGCAGTATGATCAGGATCGCCATTTTTTGAAGGATCGTTTCTCTTAATTCCGTCTGCCGTGCACCGAGCTCTGTTTGGGTGCGCTGGTTGAGCGTATCCATGAATTGCCTGATCGGCAGCATGATCTTGGCTTTTTCATCGAGATATTCATCTCCCCAGAGTAATTGTTGCGCCAATTCCAAATTTGGCTCCCCGGTGGCGATGTATTCGCCGGAGCCGTTATCAAATCGGCCTTCCACCGCTGCGAAAGCTTGCTGTTCGATTTCGGCGAGCTTGTCCGAATGCTGCTTGGCTTGTTCCAGCAGCGTTAATTCCTCTTCACGCAATCCTTCGCGGCGCATCAAATCGATCAATGCGACGGTTTCCCCGGTATAATTCGCGGGTGCTTTGCCGATGCCCTCCAAGTGCCAGTAGGTCGAAGGATCGGTATAGGGGCGCGGTGCTTGCCCGTTTCGTATCGCCAGGATTTGAAAAAAA
>SXJH01000073.1 GCA_005779435.1 Nitrosomonas sp.
AAGAAAGTTACCCATATGGTGCAAAGCTTGGAGAGAGATCTGCTCGATCTATTGCTTGCCAACGTTCCTGCCAAGAAAGCATCCGGCGAAGAGGAAGGGCTCATGAACGGACCGGTCACAAATCCGGAAAAGAGAACCGATGTGGTTTGCAATCAAGATCAGGTCGACGATCTATTGGCAAGCCTCGGTTTCTAAGGAAACGCCGATTCATTCGGCGAACGAGGTGAAGCACGAGGCACACGGAACGCAGCAACCGGGGGTATTTTTTAGGCACCCTCGGCAAAATTCCGCCGTCTACTGCAAATATTTCAAGAACCAATCTGCCGCATGCGATGCAGCTTGTTCCAAGGTGCCCGGCTCTTCAAATAAATGCGTCGCCCCTGGTACCAGTATCAATTCTTTCTCGCATCTCATCAATGCAAAAGCGCGCTCATTCAATTCGATTACACCATAGTCATTGCCGCCGACGACAAGCAATGTTGGCGCAATCACTTGACTTAAAGCCGGGCTGCCGGCCAAATCGGGGCGTCCGCCTCGGGACACGACGGCTGAAACAATCCGATTCATTTTTGCCGCAGCCTGCAATGCCGCAGCCGCACCCGTACTAGCGCCGAAATAACCGATTTTCAATGCCTTTGTTTCCGGATTGGCCAGCAACCAAGCTGTGGCGGCAAGCAAACGCTGCGTCAGCAAATCGATATCGAATCGCATGTCATAATCCCGGTCTTCCGCGTGTGTCAGCAAGTCGAACAACAAGGTACCGATACCCCGCTGCTGCAGCATTTTGGCGACATAAGTATTGCGAGGACTGAAGCGGCTGCTACCGCTGCCATGGGAAAACAATACCACGCCTGCCGCATGGGGCGGCAGTATCAACTCTCCGTCGAGTTCGACAGAACCGGCCGGTATTTGAACCGTTGTCATGCGGAAGCCCCGATTCGCACCGGGATGCGCTGCCTGCCGAATTGGCCGGCAAATCGCTCATAGCGGCCTGCAATCATTGCATTGCAATTTTCACAACGGCCGCCCTCGGTCAAATGGTATTGCTTAATCTCATACCAGTCGCGCACGATTAATTCGCTGCCGCACGACGGACAGTAGGTGGTATCGCCCGCAACATGATGCACATTGCCGGTATACACATAGTGCAATCCGGCATCCAACGCAATTTTGCGTGCCCCGATCAACGTTTCAACCGGTGTTGACGGTATATCGTCTAATTTGTAATCCGGGTGAAACGCACTGAAATGCAACGGCACATCGGTCCCCAGTTCTTTGACGATCCAATCGCACATCGCGCCGATCTCCTGGCTTGAATCGTTTAATCCCGGAATCAGTAACGTCGTCAATTCCAACCACACATCGGTTTCATGCTTCAGATATTTCAACGTCTCCAGCACGGGTAGCAAATGCGATCCGGTTTGTTTGACATAGAATTCTTCGGTGAATGCTTTCAAATCAACGTTGGCCGCATCCATTTTGGCGAAAAAATCCCGCCTTGGTTGCGCGTGAATATAACCCGCCGTCACTGCAACTGTTTTAATACCTTGGGCGTGGCAAGCATCGGCCACATCCATCGCATACTCGGCAAAAATCACCGGATCGTTATAAGTAAACGCAACGCTCTTGCAATGATTCTTTTTCGCGCAATTTGCAATGGCTTCCGGGATGGCTTGATCAAGCAGTCGATCAAAACTGCGCGACTTGGAAATATCCCAGTTCTGACAAAACTTGCAGGCAAGATTGCAGCCCGCCGTGCCGAAAGACAAAATGCTGCTACCCGGATAAAAGTGATTGAGCGGCTTTTTTTCAACAGGATCTATGCAGAAACCGGATGATCGTCCATACGTGGTCAATACCATCGCATCGCCGATACGCCCACGAACAAAGCACGCCCCGCGCTGCCCTTCGTGCAACTTGCAATCGCGCGGACACAAGTCGCACTGAATCCGGCCATCATCCAGCAAATGCCAGTACTTGGCCGGATAACGCTGCGCAACGCCAATAGGTTCATCCATGCGCGCACTCCTTGGCAAAATCCGTTTCACGCCATTTGCTGACGGTATACCGGGATAGTTTGACATCTTCAGCCCAGAAGTTTTCGGGTAACCGTGCTTTCCGCTTTAGCTGAGCGAGAAATTGCTGCGGCTGTGAAAGATTTTCCCAAACCTGCGGCAGGAATGTGCTGCGATAGGCCCCGTACTCAAATACGATACCGTCGACATCCGGACGCAATTGCGCCAGCGCATCCGCTTCGCCGGAAAAACTCAGCGCTTGCAACTCGGAAAGCAACGATACCTCGATATCGGTTATATCCAATTCGTCGATTGCCAGCGGCATAAAACGGGGATCGCGGAACGCGGCCGATTGCGCATTATTGCTCACATCGTCAATCAGCGGATCGCAGGCTTGCAAAGAACCGATACAACCGCGCAATTCCCCTCTTTGGGTCAAAGTCACAAATGTTGCGCCCGGCCTCGAAAGCCAGGACATATGCTCGCGTATGTCAGAAACCGCATAGGGCGCCGCGCGCAATACTTCAGCAATTGCCGCACGCGCAATGTTTAGCAGAACTTTCCCTTGCTCGTCTTTATTAGGAAAACGCTGATTAATTGGCTGTACGAGCGAATCACTTCGTTGCGCGGTACTCGCTCCCTCGCCTATCTCATTGATATGTCTCGGTTGCTGCGTTCCGTGCGCCTCGTGCTTCATCTCGTTCGCCGAATGAATCAGCGTTTCCTTAGTCATCATCGCCATTCCCCGTCAGTTAAAAGCAATTGCCGCATAACCGACAACTTTGTCCTTAGATCCCGCCGTGTCGCCGGAGTTTCTCAAATCCAACAATTGCGGGGTAAGCCGATGCCGCTGTGCCGCTATCATCAAACCATTGATGGCCGTATAGCCGCATGCGTGATCGTGTTCGATAGGTTGCCGTAACTGCAATATCGCCTGAACTGTTTCGCGATCCGCGCGTTGCGCCATCGCGTAGGGTAGATAATGGGAAAGATCGGAGCTGATCACAATCAACGTTTCCGCTCCGCCCCATAAGCACTCCAGCACTTCAGCCACCGCTTCCGCCGAGGTCATTCCAACCGCCAGCGGCAACAAGGTAAATTCTCCCAGTATGCTTTGCAAAAACGGCAACTGGACTTCCAGCGAATGCTCCAACGCATGCGCTGCTTGACTAACGGTAACTTGCGGCAAATGCGCAATGGCATTTGCCAAATCCGCATCCAGCTTAACGTTCCCCAGTGGCGTGGCGAACATATCCGCTCCCGGCAGGGCCAAGCCATGCACTGCCACTCGATGCGCAGGGCCGAGCAAGACCACGCGCCGAATCGTGGAAGCAATGGAACCCAGGCTGGCATAAGCCGTCGCAGCGATTGCACCTGAATAGATATACCCCGCATGCGGCACAATCAACGCTTTAGGATTGAAATCATGTCCTTTTGCTTGCGCAAGAAAATATTGCACATCTTGTCGCAATTGTTGAGCATCGGCGGGATAAAACAAACCCGCCACGGCGGGCGAACGAATCGTAGTCATCATTTTTCTCCAAATGTCTTATCAATATAGGCATAAGACACAAAATCAAGAAAAATCACAACTATGTGGCTGGCGTACTATGGGTGTTTATGGATTAATCTATTGTTAACAAGCCATTAAAAATTTATCGTGGCGAAAAATCACCAGCCGCTCTGATAAATATCGATCAGACCGGTTGCATTATTGGCTAGCCGGGCAATGCTGTGACGATCAAAACGCAGATCATCCAGATCCGAAACCGTATCCGGAAAAACTTCCTTTAAATCGAAATCAAATTGAATCAATGGCGTCACATGCTTTGCATTCAAGTAAAAATCACCCGATTCATCGGTATTGGAAATCGGATCATGCACATCGGCAATGACAAAAATCAGATCGCTCAACTGATCCAGCGGCAAAGCAAGCGGATAATCATCGAAGAAATCATCGGGTACCGGCGAGGAATTAAAAGCAAACGTCTCCAATCCCAAGGCGGCACCTGCAGCTTGCGCCAATCCACCGCCCAGCGAATGTCCGGTTACGGTAATTTTTCGTCCGGGATATTTCGCAACCATCGCTTGCGCAAAATTAAAAGCATGCTTGAATTGATCGTGTGCAAAACCGAATACCAAAGCCGCATCGGCTGCTTTATCCAGCAAAAAATCCGTACAAAAAAGACAAGTTTCGGTACCGCGATACGCAATCACCAGATCGCCATTATCCCGGTTTTGAAAAACCCCTGCCTGCATACCGGAACTCCGATCGATGGTTTCGATTAAATCCCAGTTATCGACCACCGCATTATCGAAATCGTAAATTGCATCGGCCAATTTGGCATACGGGATCGATTTTCCCAATAAATCGACTGCGCGCCGTTCATGAGAAAGCAACATGCCGTAGGGTTTCCAGTGAGTATTTGGCACGTAATCCGTATTGTTATAAAGCGCAATACTGTTTAACTCAAAAACAAATTCCGAATCGTCATCAGTATCCAGCACGCGCGTCAGATTAACGGTATAACGCTCCGTCCCGTAGAGCCTTGGAATATCAATCTTGGGCAATGTCAATACGCCGCTGGTCATTGAGAAAGAAGGGCTGTGCCTATCGGAAGCTTCGTCGAAATCCGCGCCGATCAATCTAAACCGGTTCGGATTGTCACTCCCCATCCATTGCAAGGCCGCTTTATAGATTTGCTCTCCCGATGAATCCGATACCACGATGTTTTGCAAACAAACCAAGCCGTTGGATTCAATATAAGCAGCCGGTACGGATAAAACAGAACATTCGCTGGGTATTGCCCGCGCCCATGGAGCCAAAACCATCAAAGCAACCAGACCGGCCAATCTGCATAAATTTGAAAATCTTTTCATCGTCTATTTGTTATCGTACTCGCTAAACGCGTCGGATTTGCGCACCTAGCGCAGATAATTTTCCTTCAATGTTTTCATAACCGCGATCCAAATGATAGATGCGATCGATAACAGTCTCACCTTGCGCAACCAAGCCGGCAATCACCAAACTGGCGGATGCACGTAAATCGGTGGCCATCACATTGGCGCCATCCAATTGCGCAATACCGTGGATAATGGCCGTATTGCCTTCCACTTCAATATGGGCATTCATCCGCTTCAATTCCTGCACATGCATCAGACGATTCTCAAATATCGTTTCTGTGATTATGGCCGTGCTGTCCGCTATGCAATTCAATGACATAAACTGTGCTTGCATATCGGTTGGAAAAGCCGGATAGGGGGCCGTGCGTACATTCACAGATTTCGGTTTTCCATTCATTTTCAACATGATCCAATTTTCATTGGAACTGATGCGAGCACCTGCTTCGATCAGTTTATCGATCACGGCATCAAGCAAATGGGCGTCGGTATTTTTTAAGCAAATCTCACCGCCGGTTGCGGTCGCTGCAACGAGGAAAGTACCCGTTTCAATACGATCGGGCATAACTGCATGCTCCGCACTGTGCAATGATTGCACGCCCTCAATGGTAATAATATCTGTTCCCGCCCCCTGAATTCTTGCTCCCATCGCGCTCAAGCAATGAGCCAAATCGGTAATTTCAGGCTCTCGAGCAGCATTCTCAAGTATTGTCGTACCTTCCGCAAGCGCCGCCGCCATCATCAAATTTTCCGTTCCCGTTACGGTGACGATATCAAATACGATGCGCGCGCCGTGCAGTTTTTTCGCCACGGCATGAATATAACCATGCTTGATCTGAATCTCAGCTCCCATCGCTTGCAATCCTTTGATATGCTGATCGACAGGACGTTGACCAATCGCACAACCGCCTGGCAATGAAATATTGGCCTCCCCCGCACGCGCGAGCAGCGGGCCAAGCACTAGAATCGCTGCTCGCATGGTTTTAACCATTTCATACGGCGCCACCAGATGTGTTAAATTTCTGGCGGATAATACAAGCTCGGTCGCATTATTCCGGGTCACTTCCAGTCCTATTTGCTCGAGCAGCGCCAACATAGTCGCTATATCTTGCAGGGCAGGAACATTTGATACTTTTATCGGCTCTTGCGTTAGTAGTGATGCGCACAAAACGGGCAGCGCGGCATTTTTTGCACCCGAGATTGAAATTTCGCCGCACAATGGCGATCCGCCCTGGATAATCAGTTTCTGCATGAAGATCAGTAAATCCTGGAAATCGATTCGAATGTAGAGAGCGTACTCGATTTGTACGATCTTTTGTAGAGAAATTACCTGTTTTGCCGTACCCCTTCAACCTCACCATCTACCCGCAATACCCATTCATAGCGCTGCCTGCGATAGTCGCTTATCCAACAGCACACACACCAACCCGCCTTCGTCATAACGATTCATGCAGCGGCTCAGGAGCGACAGCACTCGGTATTTTTAGCGATCTAAACACTTAGTCATATGTTTAATTGTTAAAATTATTAACATAGTTGTTGAAATGGTTACTAATTCATGACCATAATAAACCACTAAACAAAACTTATTGTCGCAAGTGTCAAATGATAAGTCTTCTTAGTTGTCGTCAATGCAGGTATTTACTCAATTAATATAGGAGAAAGTAATATGAAAGCATGCCGCAATCTCATAGCGCTGGTTATTATCGGTTTACTCACCGCGTGTGCGCATATGAATCCTCATCCCATGGATATGACGCAGGCTATACAGAACGCAAAATCCACAGCCGATCATGAAGCTTTGGCTAAACACTACGAAGACACCGCCAAACAAATGCAAGCCAAAGTGCTGGAACACAAGAAAATGCTCGAAAGATACCAGGACAATGCGGCGGCTTACGGCAGACAGGCGGCTGATTTGGAATCGCATTGCCGCAACCTGATCAGCTCATATGAGGAAGCCGAGAGAGCGAATATGAGCTTAGCCGAGATTCACCGCAAAATGGCGCATGAAACCAAATAAGTATTGTGGTTGAATGAGATGAAATGCCTTTCCGGAGATCAATCGTTGCATTAATGCTACGGAAAGTAAGTTTTTACCGCTCAAGTAGCGTCGGCAAGTATGTTTAATGCTTGCCGGTGCTGCCGAACCCATCCTCTCCGCGATGGCTTTGATCGAAGCTGTCGACCCGATTGAATTCGACTTGAACGATCGGCACCACGACAAGTTGCGCGATACGCTCCAATGGATTGAGATTGAACGGCGTTTGTCCGCGATTCCAGCAAGAAACAAGAATCTGTCCTTGATAATCCGAATCGATCAATCCCACCAAGTTACCCAGAACGATGCCGTGTTTATGCCCCAATCCCGAACGCGGCAATACCAAGGCCGCTAATCCGGCATCCGCCAGATGAATGGCAATGCCGGTAGGAATCAAGCAGGTTTCTCCGGGATTCACCGTGACAGGCTGTTCGATGCATGCGCGCAAGTCCAATCCGGCCGAACCCGGTGTCGCATATGCAGGAAGCTGTTCGTTCAATCGCGGGTCGATAATTTTGATGTCGATTTTTTTCATGGATTAATGCACCGATTATTTTTTTGTTTGGAAATAAAGCGTACCGATGTGTTTGATGATACGGCATGCCTGGGCAATTTTAGCGGCCTTCGGCAAAATATGCTTGCCCGCGTCATCGAATAAAATCAACTCACTTTCGTCGGCTCCAATGGCATCTTGCGCCAAATTGGCAATCAGCAAGGGTAAATTCTTTTTGCGCCGCTTGGCTTCCGCATTGCGCTCGAGATTCTCGGTTTCCGCAGCAAATCCCACGCAAAAAGGAGGATCGGGCAAACCGGATACGGCCGACAAAATGTCGGGATTGGGAATCAGTTCGATGGATAAATTTTTATCGGTTTTCTTGATTTTCTGCGGGCTGATTTTTGCCGCACGATAATCCGCTACCGCCGCCACGCCGATGAAAATGTCGGTTTGCGGTACCGCTGTTTGCACGGCTTGCAACATTTCGTCGGCGCTGATTACCGAAACGAATTCATCCACCGCTGGCGGTGTCAGGCAGGTCGTACCGGAAATCAGCGTAACCGTGGCGCCTGCTTCCACCGCCGCTTGAGCAATGGCGTACCCCATTTTCCCGGAACTCTTGTTGGTTATGCCGCGTACCGCATCGATCGCTTCGAATGTCGGCCCTGCGGTGATCAAAACGCGTTTGCCGCGCAATGGCTTTTCCGCGTACAAAGCGGTGTATACCGCTTCGACCAATTCGGCAGCTTCCAGCATGCGCCCCATGCCCGTTTCGCCGCAAGCTTGCATACCGCTTGCCGGGCCGACGACGATTACGCCGTCTTGCCGCAGAATCGATAAATTCCGCTGCGTCGCAGGATTCTGCCACATTTGCTTGTTCATGGCGGGCGCGATTATCAACGGGCAATCGCGCGCCAAACACAAGGTTGTCAGCAAATCGTCGGCCAGTCCGTTGGCAAGCTTGGCGATGAAGTCGGCGCTGGCGGGTGCAATGAGGATCAGATCCGCCATCCGCGACAAATGGATATGCGCCATATTTTGCGCTGCATTGGTCTCCCATAAGTCGGTATAGACCGGATTGCCGGTTAACGATTGAAACGTGATCGGGCCAACAAAACGGCAAGCCGATTGCGTCATCACCGTTTTTACATCGATTGCTTGCTGCGTTAGCAGGCGCGCGGCTTCTGCAGCCTTATAAGCGGCTACGCCGCCGGTCACGCCAAGCAATAAACATTTCTTTGTGGCCATAGTAAGAAACTCTGATCTCTGAAAAAACGGTGCACCGGTATGATCGATTTAAAATTAGCCGATATTTTACTCAATCCGCACGAGATGCATGCCGCTATCTGAAAAATTAACTCCAGGGTTTGAATCTTAACGATGGCGATAACAAACTGGCCCATTGCGGAACGGCCGCGAGAAAAATTATTGCAGAAGGGTGTTTCAGCATTGTCGGATACCGAGCTTTTGGCGATATTCCTGCGTACCGGCATCGCGGGCAAAAGCGCCGTCGATCTCGCACGTGAATTGCTTTTGCATTTCGGCAGCTTGACCGATATTTTTGCCGCCAGTCAGACCCGTTTCTGCCAGATTCCCGGCATGGGCGCGGCTAAATATGCGCAACTGCAGGCGGTGCTTGAAATGGCGCGGCGCGCATTGAACGAGGAACTGAAAACGGGAAATGCCATGAATTCGCCAGGATTGGTCAAAGATTTTTTGCGTTTAAGCTTAGCCAATAGGCCACATGAGGTATTTATCGGTATCTTTCTCGATGCGCAGCATCATACCATCGCCAGCGAAGAATTATTCAGCGGCACGTTGACGCAAACCAGCGTTTATCCGCGCGAGGTCGTCAAACGGGCATTGCATCACAATGCAGCCGCGATTATCTTTGCGCATAATCATCCTTCCGGCGTTGCGGAGCCGAGTCACGCGGACAAGGTGCTGACGCAATCGCTAAAACAGGCGTTGGCGCTGGTCGATGTCAAAGTGCTGGATCATTTTATTGTCGGCAATGGCGCAGCAATGTCGTTTGCCGAGCAGGGCTTGATTTGATCGGCTCAATCGCCGAATCCTGATTTTAACGTCGACGGTCGCGAAAATATTGCTTGTTATCGTAATAAGCTTCGTGTTGATTTTCCCCGATCCATCCCGGATAACCCAGTACCGGAACCGGCGTTAACTGAGCACTGGATAACTGAGCGCTCGATAAGAACGAGGCCAGCATAGTATCCAGGATGCTCAGTTGATCGGGCAAAGAGCGAGCAAAAAACGCTTGATCGACATCGAAAACAATCCCTTTTCCAGTCATGCCTGTATAGGGATTGAGCGCTTTTTCATACAAGCCGTGGCCAAAAACGAAAAAACGCATCGATTGCAGCACTGCATCGCGTTGCTGCCAAAACAGCGATTTCCATTCAAAATCCAGCAATAACCGAGTCAAGGACGATTGATCGCTGACAACGATGACACCCGATTCATCAAACAGCGTCGCGGCATCGCGCAGTCCGCACCGGTTTGGAGTATTGTTCGACGATTCAATTTGCTGCGCCTGAAAATGGATTTGATTCAAAATCGATTTGGTGTGCGGAAAAATTTGCCAAACCAACGCATTAAATAAATCGTGCCAATTATGCGCGCGCGTTTGTATTTCTCCGGCCAGATAGATTCGTGCTTCATATTTTCGCTCGACATCTTGCTTTCCGGTCGCTTGCTGCACAAAGCGAACGGCTTTGCCCGATTGTGTCAGAATGGTTTTTTTGTTTTGTGTGATCAAACTATTTAAATCATCGTGACTCGGCCATCGGGGTAAATTTTGAAAACAATGCTGCAAATGCCTGAAAGGCATAAATAGCGGCGAGTATTCGAGGAAATCGGATTTCCAATCATCCATTTATTGGTTTCTAAAAAGCGCTATTCGTTGCCGATGGATTGCATATCCGCACGATTGCCGGTGCGCAATCGTTGTAAATGTTCCAGCCCAAAATGAATGAATGCCAATGCGGTAAAAATAGGCGCCAATAAATTAAGAAAAGGAACAAACTGAATCATGCCCGTCATCAATCCCAGCCCCCATAACGAATACCGGTTTTCGGCGCATATCGTGTTGATTTCTTGTTTCGTGGCGTGCTCCGATAAAGCATCGTAGCGGAATAATTGCTGATTCATAAAAGCGGCGGCTGCAAACGGAACGATAAATCCGATACCCGCCGCCCATAGCGGCAAAGTTATCAACCAGATGAGAATGAAAATACTGCTGGCGAAAATTGTATTGACGATAGTCCCGGCGATTGTACCGCCATGTTCGCGTTTGAGATCGGGATAGAAGCGGTTTGCGACCAATTTGATCAGTGCGGGCATGACGAAAGTGGCGGTGATGACCAATGTCGTAACAACGATGAGGGGTATAAAAACTAAGATATCGATTAAACCAACGATGGCGGATGCGATCCAATCGTATTCCAGGCTTTGCAGCCATTCTCCAACACCGATTTCTCTGAGAACCATAAATATCAGATCGTAAAATTGATCTTTGAAAATGATGCCGATGGAAATCCAGAATACAGTGGCAAGCAGGATCGGCCAAATAACGATCCATGCGATTTTGAAGCGCACAAGGTCACGAAATGCGCTAACAATAGCACTAAAAACCAAAGGCATTGAATTTTTCCTGAAAGAATAATATAGGGTGCAATTTTAACCAATAATTGGGTCATTCATTACAACTTAACAACCGTTTGCGACAATTTTATGAAAAATATCCGGGTAAATTTAGTATTTTTTCAATTCGCAGTATTGATAGGCGCGACTCTTACGATGTCCGGGTGCGCGAATCTTTCGTATTATGCGCAAGCTGTGAGCGGGCATGCTGCGGTTATACACCGCTCTCAACCTATCAGTGCCGTACTGGCAAATGCCGATACCGATCCTAATGTGGCAAATGCTCTAAAAAAAGCGCTGCAGATACGAGAATTTGCCAGCCGAGAATTAAAGTTGCCCGATAATTTGAGCTATACCAGTTATGCAGATTTGGGGCGGCCATTCGTGGTTTGGAATGTTTTCGCAGCGCCCGAGTTATCGATAAAACTCAAGAAATGGTGTTTTCTGCAAATCGGTTGTGTCAGTTATCGGGGTTTTTTTTCGCAAGATCAGGCTGAGCGATACGCTGAGGAATTAAAGAAGGAAGGTTACGATGTTTACGTGGGCGGTGTGCGGGCATATTCCACATTGGGTTGGTTTAGCGATCCGGTACTCAATACGTTTATCAACTACTCCGAAATAAACCTGGCGCGATTGATTTTTCACGAACTGGCGCACCAAGTCGTGTTTGTGCCCGGCGACAGCATGTTTAATGAATCTTTTGCCACGACTGTCGAACAGGAAGGTATTGTGCGTTGGTTTGCCAGCAGCGGCACGGTTTTGCAGCGAACCGAATTGCAGTCCAGGCAAGCGAGAGGGGTCGTATTTAACAATTTAATCGGTCAGTATCGAAAACGATTGCAAGAATTGTTTCTCTCGAATCTTGACGATGAGGAGAAGCGGACGCATAAGAAGCAAATTTTTATTGATTTGCGTGCTGAATTCGAAAAAATAAAAACAGATTATCCTGAGTTCGAGAGTTACGGAAAATGGTTTGAGCAACCTTTAAATAATGCTCTGTTAGCGACGGTATCGATGTATACGCAATTAGTGCCGGCATTTCGAACGATTCTTGCACAACACGACCACGATATGGAGAAATTTTTTGGTGCCGTCAAAAAGCTTGGTCAGCTGCCAAAAGACGAAAGAAATGAGGTGTTGCGCGCTGCGATGGAGAATTCTGCGGGATTGGTTGTCGTGGATTGATCGTTTACTTGAAATCTTACAATTACCGATTGCAAGGATCATGATTTCACTGTTAGCAACAAATAGAATTGTCCGGTTTTATAGCAAATAAATTGTCCGCTTTGAACCGCATTGAATTAGTGAGTTAATTCGTTGCGTAGTTGTTGCGGCGGATTCACGCGACAACTGTGTTGTTTAGTTTTATTTCCT
>SXJH01000074.1 GCA_005779435.1 Nitrosomonas sp.
GGTGCGCTAAGCGCGCTGATTCCATATGCACAATTTCACTGATGTCTTTAGTCATGTCCGAGATGCGCCGTGCCTTTTCCGCATACGCGCGATCATGCTGCAGCAGATGCCCATATTCTTTGACCGTCACGCCGCAACCGCTTGCCGTCATTACAATGGCATCAACTTCTTTTCGATCCACAAACGGCCACCAGGCATCAATGTTATGCCGCATATAATCCAGTCCTTCGGCCTGCGCGTTCAAATGAAAAGCAACCGCACCGCAACAGCCGGCATTAGGCGCCGTGATTAACGAAATACCGAGCCGATCCAGCACACGCGCCGTTGCCGCATTGATACCGGGAGCCAAGGTCGGCTGCACGCAACCGTCGAGCACCAGCATTTTGCGCGCATGCTGCGCTTGCGGCCATGTTCCGGCGGGTTTCGCTTGCGGTGGAATCGATCGTTTCAGATTTTCCGGCAAAAAAGGACGGATCATTTGCCCTGCCTTCAATACCGCATCGAAAATCGCCTGCTTCGGCAGCAGCTTGCGCAAGGTATAGCGCATCGCGCTTGTTTTCGCATCGCGGTTGATTTGCTGTTCAACCAAACCGCGCCCGATGTCCACCAAAGCCCCATAGCGAACGCCCGACGGGCATGTCGTTTCGCATGCACGGCAGGTCAGGCAACGATCGAGATGCAATTGGGTTTTTTGCGTAACCGGTTGCCCTTCCAGCATTTGCTTGATCAAATAAATTCGTCCGCGCGGACTATCCAGCTCATCGCCCAGAATTTGGTACGTCGGGCATGTCGCCAGGCAAAAACCGCAATGCACGCAACTGCGCAAAATAGAATCCGCTTCCTGCCCTTGCGGTGAATTTTTAATAAAATCGGCCAGTTTGGTTTGCATATCAAAACTCGGGATATAACCGGCCGGGATTCAAAATACCCGCCGGATCAAATTTTTCCTTCAATGCGCGGTGAATTCGCATCATGCCGTCATCCAGCGGATGGAATGCCGCTGCCGCCAGTCCGTTGCGACGAAACAGCGTTGCGTGCCCTCCGGCTTCTTTGGCCGATTTGCGAATGCGTTCGACTGCTTCGGGATCGTCGCATGATAACCAGCGCAACCCGCCCTGCCATTCAATCAATGCGTTACCCGGCAATGACATCGGCGCATAGACCGATTTAACCGCCAAACGCCACAACGGCTGGGGCGATTGAAAAAAATCGTGCGTTTGTTCTCGAATCGATTGCCAAAAAGCCGCCCCGTCATCCAATTCTTCCCCGCCCAACTTGGCGTGCGCCGCCTCCACTGCGGATTCGGCGCCGGATAAGCGAATCGTCAGCATGCCGTCGGTAAAGCAAGTCGCCGAAATCGGCAACGGTCTACCGGCCCACCGATTCATGGCTTCAATTGCGGATGCTTGATCCATCGCCATGCGCAGCGTCAACTCGACCGGCGGCTTGGGCAATACCTTAAGCGATATTTCCAGCAATAAACCCAGCGTGCCCATTGCACCCGCCATCAAGCGCGACACATCATAACCGGCGACGTTTTTCATCACCTGTCCGCCGAAACTCAAATCTTCCGCTTTGCCGCTCAATAGCCGCACGCCCAACACGAAATCGCGCACCGCCCCCGCTGCGGCACGACGCGGCCCGGACAAACCCGCAGCAATGCAACCGCCCAAGGTTGCGGATTCGCCGAAAAAAGGCGGCTCAAACGCCAGCATTTGGCCGTGCCGATCCAGCAACGCCTGCACATCCGCCAACTGCGTACCGGCTCGCGCAGTGATAACCAATTCGGTCGGCTCGTACGCAACAATGCCGTGATAAGGCCGAGTATCCAGCAATACGTGCGTTTGCGGAACCGCATTGCCGTAAAAATGCTTGGTGCCCCCGCCGCCGATTCGCAATGGCGTCTTTTGCGCATACGCTTTTGCGACGGTTGCTTTGAATTGATCGAGAATAATCTGCATGGCGCTTAAAATCGCGGCAAATCGGCAAATTTTTCTTCACCGCGATGCACATGCATCGCACCCAATTCGGCACAGCGATGCAACGTCGGCACGGCTTTGCCAGGGTTGAGCAATCCTTGCGGATCGAATGCCGCCTTCACCGCGTGAAACATTTCCAGCTCGCCGGTTCCGAATTGCGTGCACATTTGATTGATTTTTTCCATGCCGACGCCATGCTCTCCGGTGATCGTGCCGCCTGCGCGAATACACATTTCCAGGATTTTTCCGCCGAATTCTTCGGTCTTTTCCAGCTCGCCCGGTTGATTGGCATCGTACAAAATCAACGGATGCAGATTGCCGTCTCCGGCGTGAAACACATTCATGCAACGCAATCCGTATTGCCGCGACAAGTGCTCGATACCCTGCAACACATCGGCCAAATGCTTGCGCGGAATGGTGCCGTCCATGCAGTAATAATCCGGAGAAACCCTGCCAGCCGCCGGAAAAGCGGCTTTTCGCCCGGCCCAAAAACTAAGCCGTTCGGCTTCCGTTTGCGACGTGCTGATGTTGATCGCGCCGCTTTGCTGCATGATGGCATGGATGCGCGCAATTTCGTCGGCCACCTCTTCCGCAGCGCCATCGGATTCGCACAACAGAATCGCTTCCGCATTCAAATCGTAACCGGCGTGTAAAAATTCCTCCACCGCGTGTATGGTGATTTTATCCATCATCTCCATACCCGCCGGGATAATGCCCGCGCCGATCACATTCGCCACCGCATTGCCCGCTTTTTGCACATCGTCGAACGCCGCCATCACCAATTGCGCTTTCTCGGGAATCGGAATCAGCTTAACCGTCACTTCGGTGACAATCCCCAACATCCCTTCGCTGCCGGTCATCAATGCCAGCAAATCGAAACCGGCGCTGTCCAAGCTTTCGCCGCCAATTTCCAGCAATGCTCCCGCGATGGTCAATACGCGCAATTTCATGATGTTATGCACCGTCAATCCGTATTTCAGACAATGCACGCCACCTGAATTTTCCGCCACATTACCGCCGATCGAACACGCAATTTGCGACGATGGATCGGGCGCGTAATACAAACCATACGGTTTTGCCGCTTCGCTGATCGCCAGATTCCTGACGCCCGGCTGAACGCGCGCAGTGCGCGCCAATGGATCGATAGCGATGATTTGTTTCATTTTCCCCAGCGACAGCAACACACCTTGCGCGTGCGGCAATGCGCCGCCGGACAAACCGGTGCCCGCGCCGCGCGCAACCACCGGCGTTTGCGTTTCGTAACACAACTTCAGGATACTGACGATCTGTTCTTCGGTGCGCGGCAATGCAACGACGAGCGGCATTTGCCGGTACGCCGACAAACCGTCGCATTCGTACGGACGCAAATCTTCCGGCTCATACAATACCGCCTCAACCGGCAAAAAGGCCCGCAGGCGATTGACAAGTTTATGAACAGACATGGAATTATTCCGGATGGTGCCGAATTTCGTGATTGGCGAGTTTTTCCAGCATTTTTACAATGGCCGAATTATCCCATTTTGCGCCACCGTGTGCGAGGCATGCGGAAAATAATTCCCGTACCGTCGCCGTGTTCGGCAAGCTTACGCCCAACTCGGCCGCGCTCGCCAACGCGATGTTCAAATCCTTTTGATGCAATTCGATGCGGAAACCCGGTTCAAAACGCCGCTGGATCATGCGCTGCCCATGCACTTCCAACACCCGCGACGCGGCAAAACCGCCCATCAACGCTTGCCGCACTTTCTCGGGATCGATGCCCGCCTTGGATGCAAACAATAGCGCCTCCCCCACCGCTTCGATTGCCGACGACACGACAATCTGATTGGCGACTTTGCAAACCTGACCGGCACCGACATCGCCGATATGCGTCACACTTTTCCCCATCGATTCAAGAATCGGTTTCACTTGATCGAAAACCGCCGCCGTCGCGCCGACCATAATCGTCAATGCCGCGTTTTGCGCGCCGATATCGCCGCCCGAAACCGGCGCATCGACATAATCGTGCCCAAGCGCATTGATTCTCTCTGCAAATTCGCGCGTAGCCAGCGGAGAAATCGAGCTCATGTCGACGACGATTTTGCGTTCATCTTCGGACGGCTGCAAACCGTGAGCAACACCATGCTCACCGAACAATACGTTCTCAACATCCGGCGTATCGGGCAACATGGTAATTATCACTTTTGCATGCCGCGCCACTTCCTGCGGCGACGGCAAAGCCTTGCCGCCCGCCGAGACCAATTCCGGCGGCACGCCGCTGCGCGAATGCAAAAACAGCAAATGTCCCGCACCGATCAAATGCCCGGCCATTGGTTTGCCCATGATACCAAGCCCGATAAAACCAATTCTTGCCATGATTGCTCAGTTTAAGTTCGACAGGGTCCTAGTATAGAGGCAGAAGCCGCACTTGCGCATATCCGTACCGTATAAAGTTTGAGTAATCGGCGTAAACGCTGTAAATTGTTCCATAAGTTATCGCCGTTCCGAGTTCATACGATTGCATGGATAAAATAATCGCCACACGGTTTCATTGCTTATTGCCGGTCATCTTCGCATTTCTGAGCGCCTGCCAATCGCTGCCGCAGCAAACGGTAACGCCGCCGGTATCCGCGTTACCGCCCATCGCGGTCGCCAGCCACGAATTTATTGTCGATTCCGCACACGACGATGTGATCGGCGCGATACAAATCGTCACTGCCAATCAAGAAGACACGCTCTCCGACATCGCACGCCGCTTTAATTTAGGTTACGAAGAAATCGTCAACGCCAACCCCGGCGTCGATCCGTGGCTGCCGAAAGCGGGCGCCGAAATCGTCATTCCCACGCAATTCGTACTGCCCGATGCGCCGCGCCAAGGCATTGTCATCAATCTTGCCGCAATGCGCTTGTTTTATTACCCCAAGGCTAAGGCTGGCGAACCGCAGCGTGTGATCACGCACCCGGTCGGCATCGGACGGGTAGAATGGAAAACGCCGGAAGGCGTCACCCGCGTCGTTGCCAAAAAAGCAAACCCAAGCTGGACGCCCACAGCTTCCATCCGTAAAGAACACGCCAAGAACGGCAATCCGCTGCCTGCCATCGTACCGCCGGGCCCGGACAATCCGATGGGCACGCATGTACTGAAGCTCGATTGGCCGAGCTACGCCATTCACGGCACCGACAAGCCGCCCAGCATCGGCCTGCGCGGCAGTCACGGCTGTCTGCGTATGTACCCGGAAGATATTATCGGCATTTATAACGGCGTACCGGTCGGCACGCCGGTGCGCATCGTCAATCAGCCGCGCCTGTTCGGCTGGCGCGGCGGCGATCTGTACCTGCAAACCTACCCGGTGCTCGAAGACGACAAACGCAACCAAGGCAAACTCCTGATCCAATCGCTCACAACCGCCCGCACTTCCGCCAAAGCAAAACACGGTACGCGGCCGCGCGTCGAAATTCAACAAGCCATCATCGGCGAAGCCATCCGCGCGCCCCACGCCATCTCGATCCCCGTCACTCAGCCGGGCATGACACTGCACCACTACCTCGAACGCGCCAAACGCGTGCAAAACGCCCTGCCGTTCAACGCCACCTGGGACGGCGATATGAGCCGCCAGTTGACAGCCAGCGAAGTGTTAAAAATGACGAGCAAGGAAGCGGATTAGCGCGCAAAACTCAAACCCGCAGGGGCTAGCCCCTGCACCCCGCAAAGGGTCAAAGACCAAAGCACAAAGGTCAAAAGGCCCTTGCCCAGGGTTAAAGCTATGCAACAAAATGGCTGAGATCTATAATCACGAACGGCCTAATACAGCCATTGGGGAATAACACCAAAAACAAAAGCTCGCTCAATTAGAGCGTTAGCCTCTACTTTTAACTTCGGTCAATAATGGAGGAATTACCGGGGGTAATTATCAGACCGATCGGTTCAATTTTTTTGGTTATTTTTTCTGAATGAATTCAATTTTGTATCCGTCCGGATCTTCGACGAACGCGATTACCGTAGTGCCGTGTTTCATCGGCCCCGCTTCGCGAGTTACTTTGCCGCCGAGTTTCTTGGTGTTTTCGCATGCCGTATAGGCGTTGTCCACTTCAATGGCAATGTGGCCGTAACCTTCGCCCAGGTTGTACGACGAGGTATCCCAATTATGGGTCAATTCCAGGACAGCGCCGTCGGCTTCGTCTTGATAACCGACGAAAGCAAGGGTAAATCGGCCGTCGGGATAATCTTTCCGGCGCAATAATTTCATCCCTAAAACTTGCGTATAAAACGTCAGAGATTTTTCCAAATCGCCGACGCGCAACATGGTATGCAAAATGCGCATTAGATCTTTACCATTTCAAAATCTTCTTTCCGTGCACCGCATTCGGGACAAGTCCAATTGATCGGCACATCTTCCCATCGAGTACCCGGCGCAATACCTTCCTCCGGAGATCCTAGCGCTTCATCATAAATGTAGCCGCAAATTAAACACATATATCGACTGTACTCGCGATTCTCTTCCGTAGGCATGATAGATAGCAATTCCCTTTTAGGTTAAAATGATATTTTACGGTATTAATGCATGTTACAGCCACCCCCAATCGTACTTTCTTTTGCAGCAAACGACCCTACCGGAGGGGCCGGACTTCAGGCCGATCTATTGACGATTGCAAGCCTGGGTTGTCACCCTTTATCCATTATGACGGCCATTACGGTGCAAGACACCACCGGTGTCGAGAGCATTTTTCCATTGGATCCGGATTGGGTTGAAGATCAAGCGCGAATGGTATTGGAAGACATGCCGGTACATGCTTTCAAAATCGGATTGCTCGGCAGCGTTGAAATCATTGCTGCAATTGCAGAAATTATTTCCGATTATCCGCATATCCCTTTGGTATTAGACCCGATTTTAACTTCCGGGCGCGGAGACGAACTGGCGAATGAAGAGATGATCGATGCGATGCGAGAGTTGCTGCTGCCGCAAGTGACCATTCTGACGCCCAACAGTCTGGAAGCCCGTCATCTTGCATTACAGGAAAACGATTCCAGCAAAACAAAATTGGATTTAAATCTTTGTGCGCAACGGTTGCTCGATATGGGGTGCGAGTATGTGTTGATAACGGGTACGCATGAAAATACCGTGCAAGTTACCAATACGTTGTTTTCAACCGAAGGCATTGTGCGTTCGGACCACTGGCAGCGCCTTGAGCATACTTATCATGGCTCGGGTTGCACTTTGGCATCGGCGATTGCCGCTTGTCTGGCCAACGGATTGCCCGTCAGCGACAGTGTCATTGAGGCGCAGGATTATACCTGGCAAACATTACAAGCCGGGTTCCGTCCCGGAATGGGGCAGCATATTCCCAATCGGCTCTATTGGGCAAAATTCGACGAAGACGAAGACGGCACCGATGCAAAGGAAATTCGCAATCTTGAGAACCCTGAAAATTAAAGGATTGTATGCGATTACTCCTGAGACGATAAATACCGATGAGCTCGTCGACAAAACGCGGCAGGCGTTGGAAGGCGGCGTACAGGCCGTTCAATATCGCAACAAATCGGCAGATCGGCATTTGCAAAGAAGCCAGGCAACTCGCTTGTTGCAATTGTGCAGGCGGCATCATATTCCTTTGATCATCAACGATTATATCGATCTGGCATTGGAAATAGATGCCGATGGATTGCACGTTGGCCGCGACGATGGCGCCATTGCCGACGCCAGGAAACATTTGGACAGTCATAAAATCCTCGGCGCTTCTTGTTATAACGATTTGGATTTAGCGCTTCACGCTGAGAGACAAGGTGCGAATTATGTTGCGTTTGGCGCTTTCTTTCCATCGACAACCAAATCGAATACCGTGCCGGTTTCGATTGATTTCGTTCAGCGCGCTCGCAAGCAAATCAGGATTTCCATCGTTGGCATTGGCGGCATTCAATTGCACAACGCGTCGCCGGTAATTCAAAGCGGATGCGATGCAATCGCCGTTTGCAGCGATTTATTTGCGAATGGGCAGACCAAAGCAAAAGCAGCGCAGTTTGCACAATTATTTCCTAAAATGATCTAGGAGTCTGTCGGACTTAAGACTAATCTACTGCGCCAATGGGATAACGGTTCATATTTCATCAATTTTTCGTTGCATAGATTAACTATGCGCCTCAAAATTAAGAAAATCTGTACTCGTTCTCGCACTTAGGCAGACTACGATTGCTTAAGTCCGACACACTCCTAGAGTATTTATCGCACATTTTTTTATTTCTTATGAGTAACCAAATGACTTCACGCAATCAACAATTATTTGAACAATCCCAACAATACATTCCCGGCGGCGTCAATTCTCCGGTACGCGCTTTCAAATCGGTCGGCGGCACTCCCGTATTTTTTCAACGCGGACAAGGTGCGTATTTTTGGGATGCCGACGGCAAGTCGTATATCGACTATGTCGGCTCCTGGGGACCTCTCATTCTTGGGCATGCCCATCCGGAAGTCATTAAAGCGGTTCAAGCGGCAGCACAAAATGGCCTGACTTTTGGCGCTCCAACCGAAGCCGAATTGGAAATCGCTAAGCTGATTTGCCAATTGCTTCCATCGATCGAACAAGTCCGTTTGGTCAGCTCCGGCACCGAAGCCGGTATGAGTGCCATACGCTTGGCGCGAGGATTTACCGGCCGCAGCAAAATAATCAAATTCGAAGGCTGCTATCACGGGCACGACGATTCTTTGCTGGTCAAGGCAGGTTCCGGTGCATTGACATTCGGCAACCCAAGTTCCGCCGGCGTGCCCGCAGAGACCGCAGCGCATACTATCGTATTGGATTTCAACGACATCCCAGGCATCGAACAAGCTTTTAATAACTGGGGAAAAGACATTGCCGCCGTGATTGTCGAGCCGGTAGCCGGAAACATGAACCTGATCGCGCCGAAAGCGGATTTTCTCACTAAACTGCGCGCACTCTGTACACAAAAC
>SXJH01000075.1 GCA_005779435.1 Nitrosomonas sp.
GATAATACAATGACTCGCTGATTAAAACATATTTTCACCGCAATGTTTTCGGACTTTGCGAGCATGCCTTTAGTCAATTTCAGATTCCGACAAAAGTCGATGCGAAACGGCGCATGGTTCTCGCATCGAATGGGTTTCGGATATACTGAGATCATCATAACTGAAAGCCAGCAACCAACGGAGTTGATCGATGAAAATTCACGAATACCAAGCCAAGGAGATTTTGCGAAAATTCGGTGTTGCTACGCCGAAGGGAATAGCTTGCTTTAGTGCCGATGAAGCGGTTAATGCGGCGCAGCAGTTGGGTGGAGACGCATGGGTAGTCAAGGCGCAGATTTATGCCGGTGGGCGCGGTAAAGGTGGCGGCGTAAAGGTGGCAAGGTCGCTGCAGGAGGTTGGGCAGCAAGCAGGGGAGATGTTGAATATGCGGCTGGTAACGCATCAAACCGGGCCGGAAGGGCAGCCAGTGCACCGGCTTTATATTGAGCAGGGTGTGCACATCGAGAACGAATTTTATATCGGTATGGTGGTGGAGCGGCGGCAACAGCGTGTGTGCCTGATGGCAAGTTCCGAGGGGGGGGTGGATATCGAAACCGTCGCTGCAGAGACGCCAGAGAAGATTCATAAAGTGTTTATCGATCCGATCTCAGGGTTGCGCGAGCAAGAGGCAAGAGACGTTGCGGAAAAAATCGGTATTCCCGAACAATATTTGTCGCAAACCGTATCGCTGCTGCAAGGATTGTACCGCGCATTCGACGAATGCGATGCATCGCTGCTGGAAATCAATCCACTGGCGACTACCGACAAAAAAGTGCTTGCGCTCGATGCGAAAATGAATTTCGACGACAATGCGCTGTTTCGACATCCCGATATTGTCGCATTGCGCGATTTGGACGAGGAAGATCCGGTCGAGGTCGAAGCATCGAAGCATGAGTTATCGTACATTCCATTGGACGGCGATATCGGTTGTCTGGTAAACGGTGCCGGTTTGGCGATGGCGACAATGGATATCATCAAGCTGTATGGCGGCAATCCGGCTAATTTTCTCGATGTCGGCGGCGGCGCGACGGCGGAGAAGGTAACCGAAGCATTTAAATTGATGTTGCGTAATCCCAAGCTGAAAGCGATTTTAGTCAACATTTTCGGCGGCATTATGAAATGCGATGTCATTGCGCAGGGCGTAGTCGCTGCGGCGCGCGAGGTGCAGTTGACCGTGCCGCTGGTGGTGCGCCTGGAAGGTACCAATGTCGATATCGGCAAGAAAATTCTGGCCGATTCCGGGTTAACGATCATTTCGGCGGAAAACATGGCCGATGCCGCACAGAAAGCGGTTCATGCGGCAAGATCCGGGGCTGCCGATTTTACTTGCCAATGTCAGTGTCCGTCATAACAGGAGCCGCGCGCCATGTCCATTCTGATTAATCGCAACAGCCGCGTGATGACGCAAGGCATTACCGGAAAAACCGGGCAGTTTCATACCCGTATGTGCCGTGAATACGCAAACGGCAAGCAATGTTTCGTTGCCGGTGTCAATCCGCGTAAACCGGGCGAGGATTTCGACGGCATCCCGGTTTTTGCGTCGGTCAAGGAAGCCAAACAGCAAACCGGCGCCAATGTTTCAGTTATTTATGTGCCGCCGCCTTTCGCCGCTGCGGCTATCGACGAGGCGGTAGAAGCCGATCTCGATCTGGTGATTTGTATTACCGAAGGCATTCCGGTGCGCGATATGATTCGCACGCGCTACAAAATGCAAGGCAGGAAAACCCGGTTGATCGGCCCGAATTGTCCCGGCATTATTACGCCGGATGAACTCAAAATCGGCATTATGCCGGGTTATATCCATAAAAAAGGCCGCATCGGCGTGGTTTCGCGTTCCGGCACCTTGACCTACGAAGCCGTGGCGCAATTGATGGCGCTTGGCTTGGGACAATCCACCTGCATCGGCATTGGCGGCGATCCGGTCAATGGCTTGAAGCACTTGGATGTGATGCAGTTGTTCAACGACGACGATGAAACCGATGCGGTGCTGATGGTCGGCGAGATCGGCGGCAGCGACGAAGAAGATTGCGCGCGTTGGATCAAAGACAATATGCGTAAACCGGTGGCTGGATTCATCGCCGGTGTGACTGCGCCGCCGGGAAAGCGGATGGGGCATGCCGGTGCGATCATCTCCGGCGGTAAAGGAACCGCACAGGAAAAGCTCGATACGATGGAAGCATGCGGCATCAAGGTGACGCGCAATCCGGCGGAAATGGGTAAGCTGCTGAAATCGGTGCTGTAAGGTTTGGTGAAATTCTCTGAAGATCCTACTATGCGTATTCGTTTATCCTTTTTAATCGTTGTCATCGCGTTAATTGTTTCCGCATGCGGCAGTTTGCCTTCGAAGCAACAACAGCCCACGCCCGGCAAAAAGCCTGAGCGCCCGGCGGGGCCGTTGCCGCAGAGTGCAAAACCCAAATACAACTTGACCGGCTACCCGGCAAGTACGCAACAAGGATATATCGACG
Organism: Nitrosomonas sp.; assembly: GCA_005779435.1. Lineage (GTDB taxonomy): Bacteria > Pseudomonadota > Gammaproteobacteria > Burkholderiales > Nitrosomonadaceae > Nitrosomonas. The sequence goes on from SXJH01000075.1 coordinate 2,508, forward strand.
GTTGCGAGACGGCGAAGAACACAAGCTGGGCATTTAAGGATCGCAATCGCTATGACAAGGATGGGCAGTACCGTATGGGTTGGGATGACGGTTTTTCGATGTGTAAGATGAAAAAATAGCAAACCTGAAAGCCATTCGACAAAATGCGCAGGAATTACACCGGTCTTATTCTTTTTATCTCACTGATTGCGCTGCCGGTTCCGGCGTTTGCCACTGAATTACCGGCCGTAGTTAAGCAAAAACTCAAGCAACTTGCCATTCCGGAATCCGCAATCGGCGTGTTCGTTCAGGAAATCGGCGCAAATCAACCGCTGATAACGGTCAACGCCGATGCCGCCATGAATCCCGCATCGGTGATGAAGTTACTGACGACATACGCCGGATTGGAATTGCTGGGGCCTGCGTATACCTGGCAGACCATGCTGTATGCCGACGGTGCATTAATGGACGGGGTTTTGCACGGCGATTTGGCGATCAAAGGTTACGGCGACCCTAAGCTCGATCTGGAGAATTTCTGGTTGCTGATTCATCGTTTGCGTCAAACCGGGCTGTATGAAATCAGGGGCGATTTGATTCTCGATAATACGCACTACGCGATCCCAAACGACGATCCGGGCGATTTCGACGGACAGCCCTACCGTACTTACAATGTCATTCCGGAAGCATTGCTGGTCAATTATCGGGCATCCACAATTCACTTTTTTCCGCAGCCGGAGAGAAACGAAGTTCGCGTGGCAATCGATCCGATGCCGGGTTCGATTCAAATCAACAACCAGTTAAAACTGACCCACGGCACGTGCGGCGATTGGCGCAATGCGCTGACGATCGATGCGGTGCCGGACGCGGAAAATAAAAACCGTTTCACGGTAGTCCTGAAAGGCAATTTCTCCAGTCAGTGCGGCAAGCAATCGCATATGCTGAGTTTGCAAGACAGTGCAAGCTATATACGCGATTTGTTTAGGCACTTATGGACGCAGCAAGGCGGTCTGTTTCACGGCGATGCCGTTGTCAATCGCGTACCGCAAGGCCTGACGCCGTTGAAGGTTTATCAATCCCCGCCATTGGCGGAGATCGTGCGCGGCATCAATAAATTCAGCAATAATATCGCTGCACGTCAATTGTATTTGGCATTGGGGACGGGGCAGGGGGGTGACGCTAATTCCCCGGCGACACTTGCCAAATCGGCGGCGGCGGTAAAGCGCTGGTTGGCCGGTAAGCAACTCGATTTTCCGGAATTGGTGGTGGAAAACGGCTCGGGTTTGTCGCGCAAGGAACGAATCAGCGCGCGGCATATGGGGCAATTGCTTTTTGCGGCTTTCAATAGTCCGGTAA
>SXJH01000076.1 GCA_005779435.1 Nitrosomonas sp.
AACTTGTTCTTCATTTGTGCGATCTGCGGCGCTACTTTGGCTACCGAGCCCGCGCCCATTGCCAGCACCACATCGCCATCCTGGACGATGCTCAAAATAGCATCCGGCAAATCGTCAACCGTTTCGATATAAATAGGCTCGACTTTTCCTTGCACGCGGATAGCGCGCGCCAGCGATTTGCTGTCGGCAGCCACAATCGGGTCTTCTCCCGCCGGATACACTTCGGTCAGCAGCAATACATCGGCTTGCGACAATACCCGGACAAAATCCTCGAATACATCCCGGGTGCGGGTATAGCGATGCGGTTGAAAAACCACCACTAAGCGCCTGCCCGGGAAAGTGCCGCGCGCCGCTTTCATCGTTGCTTCCATCTCCGCCGGATGGTGTCCATAGTCGTCGATCAGCGCAAAATGCTCTTGTGCGGATAGTTTTATTTCACCGAATTGCTGGAAGCGCCTTTCCACCCCTTTGAATTCCATCAGCGCTTTGACGATGGCGGCATCGGGCACACCGATTTCATTGGCCACCGCGATCGCCGCCAAGGCGTTTTGTATGTTATGCAATCCCGGCAAATTCAGCGTAATGTCCAGCTTGCGCGCAGAACCGTTCACTCCCACCACGGCGGTAAATTTCATCCGATGCCGATCATGCTGAATATCGATTGCGCGTACCTGTGCATCCTCAGATAAGCCGTAGGTCGTTATCGGTTTAGTGATCGAAGGCATCACTTCGCGCACGTTAGCATCGTCGATGCATACCACCGCCATGCCATAAAAAGGCAAATGCTGAACAAATTCGACATAAGTCTGTTTTAATCGATTGAAATCATGACTGTAAGTCTCCATGTGGTCGGCATCGATATTGGTCACAACCGCCAATACCGGCTGCAAATACAGAAATGAGGCATCCGATTCATCCGCTTCCACCACAATAAATTCACCTCGCCCTAGCTTGGCATGACATCCCGCCGCCTCCAGTTTTCCGCCAATGACAAAAGTCGGATCCATATCCGCAGCCGCCAGAATGCTGGCGATCAAGCTGGTAGTGGTGGTTTTTCCATGTGCACCCGCAATCGCAATACCGGTACGCAGCCGGAGCAATTCCGCCAGCATCATCGCTCGCGGCACCACAGGAATATTCTTATTTCTGGCGGCAATCACTTCCGGATTGTCGGACTTGACTGCCGTTGAGGTTACCACCACATCCGCTCCGGCAATTTGATGGTCGGCATGGCCTGCATAAACCGCGATGCCCAGCCCGGCCAAGCGTTGCGTAACCTGATTGCTCGCCAAATCGGAACCGCTGACTTGATAGCCGAGATTGACAAACACTTCCGCGATGCCGCTCATTCCCGCACCGCCAATGCCTACAAAATGAATATGTTTGACTTTATGCTTCATTCGACGCTCCGCTGAGTTCAATACAGGCTTCCGCCACGATCCGGGTTGCTTCGGGTTTTGCTTGATTACGCGCGGCAACCGCCATGCCAAGCAAACGTTCGCGCGTCAAATCGGCCAGTAAGCTTGCCAGTTTTTCCGCCGTCAGCTCTTGCTGCGGCAGCAACACTGCAGCACCATGGCTGGCGAGAAATCGCGCATTGCCGGTTTGATGGTCGTCGACCGCATGCGGATAGGGCACTAAAATGCTGGCAACTCCCGCTGCGCTTAATTCCGCAACCGTCAACGCACCGGAACGGCACAGCACCAGATCGCAGGCTGCATAGCGCTTTGCCATATCGTCGATGAACGCCACAATTTCCCCTTCCAATGCCATCTCAGCATACGCTTTCCTGACCGCTTCAAGATGCGACGCGCCCGTCTGATGTATGACGATTGGGCGAAGATGCCCGGGTAATAATTTCAATGCTTGCGGCACCGTCGTGTTCAGCGCTTGCGCACCCAGACTGCCACCCACCACCAGTAAATTCAATTTTCCCTGCCGCCCGGAAAAACGTCGTTGCGGCGCTTCGATTTGCTCAATCTCAGCTCGCACCGGATTGCCTGAGCACATGGCGCGTGCTTTCTTGGCCAAACCCACGTCCGGAAAACCGAGAAATATTTTATCCGCCACTTGCGCCAAGATTTTGTTGGTTAATCCGGCCACCGAATTCTGTTCGTGTATCACCAGCGGCTTGTTCAGCAAGGATGCCATCATGCCGCCCGGAAACGCCGGATAACCACCCATTCCCAGCACCACGTCGGGCTTTACCCGTTGAATAATGCGCACGCTCTGAAAAAATGCCTTGAGCAAACGCAACGGCAATGTCAGCCATGTCGTCAATCGTTTACCCCGCAAACCGGAGAAGCTGATTACTTCGGTTTGATAGCCGCGCTGGGGCACCAATTTCGTTTCCATGCCAGCCTCGGTTCCCAGCCATACCACATGCCAGCCAACTTGCTTCAGATAGTCCGCAACCGCCAGTCCGGGAAAAACATGCCCGCCCGTACCGCCCGCCATGATCAAAATTGTGCGCGTCGTCATATGGTTAATCCCCGCAAGCGCTGGCGATTTTCCCAATCGATGCGTAAAAGTACGGCGAGCGCAATGCAATTTGCGGTGATGCTGCTGCCGCCAAAACTCAGCAGGGGAAGCGTGAGTCCTTTGGTCGGCAGAACACCCATATTGACACCCATATTGATCAACGTCTGCACGCCGATCCAGATGCCGATACCTTGCGCCACCAGCGCGGAAAACGGACTATCCAGTCTCGCCGCCAAACGACCGATGAAAAACGCACGCGTGATGAGCCAAATAAACAGCACAATCACTGTCGCCACACCGGCAAACCCGAGTTCTTCCGCCAACACGGACAGCAAGAAATCGGTATGCGCTTCCGGCAAATAAAACAGTTTTTCGACGCTGCCGCCCAAGCCGACGCCGAGCCATTCGCCGCGCCCGAAAGCAATCAGTGCATGGCTGAGTTGATAGCCTTTCCCGTATGGATCGGACCAAGGATCCATGAATGCAACCACTCGCCCCATCCGATAAGGCGAATTCAATACCAGCTCATACAAACCGATTGCAAGAATGGCAATCAACCCGATAAAAATTTTCAAACTGACGCCGCCGATGAATAAAATCGACATTGCCAGCACCGATACCACAAAGAAAGCGCCAAAATCAGGCTCCAACAGCAGCAACGCACCAACGATCGACAATACGACGGTAATGGGGAAAAACCCTTTGATCAATGAATTCAAATCCGATGCTTTGCGATTAACATAATCGGCCGTATACAGCACCATAAAGAACTTCATATATTCCGATGGCTGCACATTCACGACATAAAGCGAAATCCAACGCTGACTGCCATTCACTTCATGGCCGATTCCCGGCACCAGCACAAGCGCCAGCAGCAAAACGCCGACAATAAATAGATATGGGATATATTTCTGCCACATCCGCATCGGGATGCGAAACGCCAGCGCTCCCAATAAAATGCCAACCCCCAGATAGGCGCTATGCCGCAGCAGATAGTGCCCGGCGCGATCCGCGCCAAATTGCGCTTCGGCAATTGCGATTGAAGCGGAATAAATCATCACCAAGCCAATGCTGAGCAGCAGCAGCGCAGACCACACCAACGACTGATCGAAATCGGTCATTACTCGCGGTTTTTGGCTGTGTCCTTGATAAATCATGGCTTAATGTTTTTTGTGTCCGAAATTGTAATACTCGTTTTCGATATCCTTCACAGCAGCAACGAAAACTTGCGCACGATGAATATAATTTTTAAACATATCGAAGCTGGCGCAAGCCGGCGACAGCAGCACCGCATCGCCGGCTTGCGCCAGCGAAAAACTTTGCTGCATCGCATCTTCCATGGTGATGGCGAAATGCACGGGCACGCCGCAATCCTCCAATTCATGCGCGATAATACCGGCATCCCGGCCGATCAAAACGACGGCTTTGGCGTTATCCGCAACCGCAGGCCGCAAATAGGAAAAATCCTGTCCTTTGCCTTCGCCGCCTGCGATCAAAATCACATTCCGCTTCATGCCGCTTAAGGCAGCAACGGTGGAGCCCACATTGGTGCTTTTTGAATCGTCATAAAAGGTGATACCGTTGAATGCGGCTACTTTCTCCATCCGGTGCGGCAAACCGCGAAATTCCCGCAATGCGGACACCAGCGCCCCGGCATCCACACCCAGCGCACGGCATATCGCCAATGCCGCTAGTGCATTGACCGTATTATGCAGTCCGTAAACTTTCAGCTCCGATGCTCGCATCAGCTGTCGCGCACCTTCCGTCAACCACTTGTCGTCGCCGTCTTCCACCAAACCGAAATCGGTCGGGGTTGCCGCCTCGCCGATACCGAATGTGACTTGCTTCTTACCCGCCAGCGCCAAGGCGTAAACATTGGGATCGTCGCGATTGAGAATCTGTATGCCCTCTCCAGCTTTTTCGTGCGCAAAGATATTGGCTTTTGCAGCAATATAATCCGGCATGCCGGTGTAACGATCCAAATGATCTTCACTGATATTGAGGACTGCCGCCACATCCGCATTCAAGTTGTGCGCGGTTTCCAATTGAAAGCTGGATACTTCCAGCACCCATGCTTGCGGCCAATCTCCCGCATCCAAACGCCGCATTAATGCCGTCAGAACGGCCGGACCGATGTTTCCGGCCACTTCCACGTCCCACCCTGCTTTTTTCAACATCGCGCCAACCATTGATGTGACGGTTGTTTTGCCGTTCGATCCGGTAATGGCGATAACTTTAGGTACTGGCAAACCGCTTTGTACAATCGCCCAGGAAAACAGCGTCATATCGCCCACAACCGGTATTCCGCGTTGCGCTGCCTGCCGCACACAGGGATCGGTCATTGGAACGCCCGGACTGATCGCGATCAATTCGACGCCGTCGAGCATTTTCGTTTCAAATTTACCCGTAACCATCTGCAGCTGAGGAAATGCTTGCCGCAAGCCTTCGAGATTGGGCGGCTCCGTTCGGCTGTCGGCCGCACGCACCGCCGCACCTTGACGAACCAACCAGTTCACCATCGATGCGCCGGTCTCGCCCATCCCCAGCACCAGTACTGTTTTTCCTTGCAAATTCATCGTAGTTTTAATGTCGACAAACCAATCAATACCAAAATAAAGGTAATAATCCAGAATCTGACCACAACCTGATTTTCTTTCCAGCCTTTTAATTCAAAATGATGATGCAGCGGCGCCATGCGAAAAATGCGCTTACCCCGCAATTTGAACGATGCCACCTGCAACATCACCGACAGCGCCTCCACCACAAAAACACCGCCCATGATTACTAGCACGATTTCCTGGCGCACGATCACCGTGACCACCCCTAATGCAGCCCCCAGCGCCAATGCGCCGACATCGCCCATAAAAACTTCCGCCGGATAGGCGTTAAACCATAGAAAAGCCAGCCCCGCACCCGCTATCGCGCCGCAAAATACCGCTAATTCCCCCGCATTGGGGATATAAGGAATGCCCAAATATTTGGCAAACACCACATGACCTGCCGCATAAGCAAAAATAGCCAAAGCGCTGCTGATCATGACCGTCGGCATAATCGCCAGGCCGTCCAATCCGTCGGTCAGATTGACCGCGTTGCTGGTACCGACTATGACAAAAAAAGTCAGTATCATGAAACCGGCAAACCCCAGTGGAATGGCCACTTCCTTGAAAAATGGCACGATCATGTCCGTCTGCGCCGGTATTTCAGCCGTTGAAGCCAGATAATACGCAACCGCAATCGCGATCGCCGACTGCCAAAGAAATTTCGTTTTCGCCGAAAGCCCTTTGGGGTTGCGATGCACCACTTTACGGTAGTCGTCGACCCAGCCGATCACACCGAAACCCAACGTTGTCAGCAGCACCACCCAAATATACCGGTTGCTCAAATCCGCCCATAACAGGGTGGTCAATGCAATGGCCATCAGGATCAGCGCACCGCCCATGGTAGGCGTTCCCATTTTTATCAAATGCGTTTGCGGACCGTCATCGCGAACCGATTGGCCGATTTTATACGCCGTCAACTTACGTATCATCATCGGGCCGATGACGAATGAAATCGCAAGCGCGGTTAACGTCGCCATCACCGTACGCAACGTGATATAGCTGAACACGTTAAAGGCGCGGATGTCTTGCATCAACCATTGCGATAGTGTCAGCAGCATGAAACCTCCCTGGGCTGTTCCAATTGCTTAACCACTCGCTCCATTCGCATAAAACGCGATCCTTTCACCAATAACGTAACATCGTCCGCCAGCAGACCCTCGGTCACGTCCAGCAATTCGCCGATATCGGTAAAATGCCGCGCACCCTTGCCGAATGCTTCCGCCGCGTAAGCGCTTAATTCACCTAATGTCAGCATTTGATCAAGTCCGGCTTTGCGCGCATCCCGGCCGATCGTGCGATGCAGTTCGATCGCCGCATGACCCAATTCGCCCATATCCCCGAGCACCAGGATTTTTTTCCCTTGCGCTGCGGCCAGAACTGCCAAAGCCGCTCGCACCGACTCGGGATTGGCATTGTAGGTATCGTCAATCAACAGCGCATGGTGCAAACCGCATTTCTTTTGCATGCGACCTTGCACGCCCTGAAAAGACTCTAATCCTGCGGCAATCGATTCCTTGCCGATACCGAGCGCAACAGCCGCCGCACTTGCCGCAAGCGCGTTATAAACATTATGCGCACCGGGAGCCTGTAGCAGCACATCGACGCTGCCATCGGGCAATTTCAATTGCAGCCGATTGGTCAATCGATCTGCCTGGTAACCGGCACTGACCGATGCCGTTTCGCGCAAACCGAAATCAACGATGCGATGCGAACCGGCAGACTCGCGCCACAGCGGTGCATACCGGTCATCCGCATTGATGACGGCGATGCCATGCCGATCCAGTCCGGCGAAAATCTCAGCCTTTGCACGTGCCACCGATTCAACGGAGCCCAATCCTTCGATATGGGCCGCACCGGCGTTGGTGATCACCGCCACGGACGGTTTAGCGATACCGGTCAAATAAGCAATCTCGCCAAGATGGTTCATGCCCATTTCGATCACCGCATAACGATGATGCGCCCGCAATCGCAGCAGCATTTGCGGTACACCGATGTCGTTATTCAAGTTTCCCTCGGTCGCCAAGATCTGGTCGGATTCCGGCTTGAATTTCGCCGTATCGGCCGCAACCGCTCGCCGCAAAATCGCCGCAATCATTTCTTTGACGGTTGTTTTACCATTGCTGCCGGTAACACCCACCAAAGGCAACGCAAAACGGCCTCGCCAGTGCGCCGCCAGTTGACCCAGGCTCGTTCGTGTGTCTTCAACACGTATTAATGGAAATCCTCCGGGCAGCTCGTCAATTCCGAAAGCCCGTTGAATCATCGCTGCAACCGCACCGCGTTCTTTGGCGCTGGCGACAAATCGATTACCGTCGAACCGCTCTCCGGTCAAAGCCACGAATAAATCGCCCGGTTTGAGCGTGCGGCTATCGGTACTGACACCGGTAAACAATACGTCTTCGCCGCTCCAATCGGCATTCAATACTTGCGCGACCTCCCGAATCGTCATCATGGCCGCACCTGCGTTCTCGCAGCCAATTCACCGAGCACTTGCTGTACCACTTCGGCATCGCTAAACGGTATTTTTTGTCCTTTTATTTCTTGATAATCTTCATGGCCTTTCCCGGCGATCAGCACGATATCGCCTGCACGCGCATTGGCAATGGCTTGATAGATAGCCAGCGAACGATCGATTTCAATTTGATAGCTCGCATGCTTCGCACCCGCCGCGATGTCGTTAATAATGCGAATCGGCTCTTCGCTGCGCGGATTATCGCTGGTAAAAATGGTCTCGTCGGCTAGGCGTGTCGCTACTTCGCCGACCATCGCACGCTTTCCTTTGTCTCGATCGCCGCCGCAGCCCACGACGCAAAATAACCGGCTTGCTTGCCGACCCTCTCTTTTCTCCGCTTTAGCCGTACGCAAAAGCTCGCGCAGCGTACACAAGACCTTCTCCAGAGCATCCGGCGTATGCGCGTAGTCCACGATAACAATTGGCTGATCAGCCCCTTCGTACTTTTCCATCCGCCCCGGAATGGGTTGCACATGCTGCAGCGACCGGACAGCATCCGGCAGTCGAATCCCGCTTGCCAGCAGTACCGCTATGACAGCAAGCAAATTAGATGCATTGAATTTACCCAGTAAACCGATTTCCAAATGTGCGGAATTATCCTCAAATTCAATATCGAATGCCATGCCTTGCATATCGAACTTGAGATTGGAGCCATAGACCATTTTGAACTGGTCGCTGCGGCGTGTATGGGGATAATGAAACCCATAACCGATCGTAACGGAAGACTTGTTCGCCAGTTGGCGCGATAATTCGACGCCCAGCACATCGTCCATATTGACGATCGCATACTTTAATCCCGGCCAGAAGAACAAACTGGCCTTCGCTGCGGCGTAAGCATTCATATCCTGGTGATAGTCCAAATGATCGCGGGATAAATTGGTAAGTACGGCGACCGATAATGCAATGCCGTTGATTCTGCCTTGAGCCAAGCCGTGCGACGATACTTCCATCACCGCCGCTTCCGCGCCTTGATCGACGAATCCGGCTAACGAGCGCTGCAATACGGTGGCATCCGGTGTAGTGTTTTCTCCACTTTCCAAGTGGCCGCCGAAACCGCTTCCCAATGTACCCATAACCGCCGTTTTTTTACCCAAATTTGTCATCGCTTGCGCATACCAATGACTGCACGATGTTTTGCCGTTTGTGCCCGTAATCCCGACTATCCATAATTTTTGTGAAGGATGGCCATACACATGGCTTGCGATCAGACCTGCTTTGGCTTTCAATTCGTCGATCGCCAACGCGGGAATTTGCCATGCCGGATTCCATGTAAAACCTTGCGGATCC
>SXJH01000010.1 GCA_005779435.1 Nitrosomonas sp.
CCCTCTCAATAAATATAATCTATAAATCAATTTATTAGGAATAATATTTTTTTGCAGTAACAATTTCTCAAAAACAAAAAACTCCAAACCAGCGCTTTTTTTATTCATCAATTTTATAAGTAATAATTTACATCCAATTGAATAATAATAACATTCACAAAAAATTTATCTTTTTATTTGCAAAAAAAGGTTTGCAAAACCCATTTTTTTATATATCCTGTCGGTCAGTGTGGAAATACAAAAACACAAGCTAATGATTATAAAAAGAAATTATTACCTCGTTCTTCTGATTTCGCTTTTTCTTGGATTTTGTGCAGTATTATCGCTTGACGCGGCAGCAAGTCGCCCGATTCAGGACAAATCGCAGCAGCAGTATTCTAATTTATGGGATCGTGTCCGTAACGGCTTTGCATTAGCGCTTCCGCTTGACACAAAAACCATCCGAAGAATCGAGCAATCCTATACGCAGAATCCAGCAGCTTTTGAGCGCATGCTCGCTGGCGGAGAACGCTATCTGTTTTATATCGTCGATGAAGTCGAACGTCGCGGTATGCCAATGGAAATTGCGCTCATCCCGTTTGTCGAAAGCGCATACAACCCGTTGATTAAATCGGGCAGCCAAACTGCGGGCTTGTGGCAGTTCATACCGCAAACCGGGAAAACCATGGGATTAGCGCAAAATGTTTGGTATGACGACCGGCGCGATATCGTGGCATCAACGCAAGCCGCTCTGGACTATTTGCAGTATTTGCATGACAAATTCGATAACTGGAAACTCGCCATTGCCGCTTATAATGTCGGCGAAGGTGTGGTGAGTAAGGTTCTGGCGAAAAGCCTTCACAAGGGGAAGTCGGTCAATTTTTATGAATTGGGACTCCCCAGCGAAGTCAGGTACTACGTTTTCAAATTGATGGCGGTTAAGGATATCATCGCCAATGCCAAAAAATTTGGCATACAGCTTCGATCGATGCCCAATCGACCGTATTTCGACCAAGTCCAAATACACGAACATATCGACATCTCGCTTGTAACACACCTCGCCAATATCTCCCCCACCGAATTCTCCGCATTAAATCCAGCTTACAACCGTTATGTCATCAAAGTGTTGGATCAACCGCGTACGCTGCTGCTGCCCACAGACAAAAAAGAAAATTTTGTGAGAAACCTCGAAACCTACCAGGATCCGCAGTTTTCATGGCGGCTGTATCATGTTAGGAAAGGTGAAAAAATCAAAGACATCGCCGCTCGTCACGGTACGACCGTAAAGCAGCTGCAGACCATCAACGGTATTGCCAGAAACAAAAATCCGGTCTTGGGGCAAAAAATTCTAGTCCCAAAAGTTGAAGTAACAAATCTGGCGAATAATAGCGCGCCAAATAGAAAACATTCCGGAAATAAACAGCAATCCGATATTCATGTCGTAAAGAAAGGCGATACGTTGTATCACATCGCCAAACGGTACGGCACCACGATCGATCAAATCAAGCTCTGGAACAACAGCGACGAGAATTTATCGATAGGTCAGAAGCTTGTAATTGTAAAAGGCTAGGCGCCTTCGGGACTCCCGGGAAGTTGTCTCTTTACTTTGTCAGCCTTGCATGATTCGTCACAGCTAATCGTCGGCTTTCTCGATATTTCTTTGTAGCAACTCAATGCCCCAGCCAACGCCGAATCCGGTGATTTCACTGTCGACGGCGCCCAAACCGCCTTTATGGCTGCTGGCGGACAAATCCATATGCAGCCATGGGGTATCATCGTCCACGAATCGCCGCAAGAAACAAGCCGCAAGGATATGATCGAATTCCCCGCCTATTTCGCATTGTTTAATATCGGCAATTGCGCTTTCCAGGCTTTCCTCGTAATCGGCGTCCATTGGGAACGCGCAAACGCGCTCTCCGCTCTTCTTGCCCGCGACAATCGCCTGCTCTGTCAATTCGTCGCGATTGCTGAAGATCCCGCTGTAACGCGATCCCAGTGCCGTTTCCATGCTCCCCGTCAGTGTTGCGAAATCGAGGATTAAATCCGGCTTCAATTTCCCTGCCAGCGTCAACGTATCCGCAAGAACCATTCGGCCTTCGGCGTCGGTATGGACAATCTCAATCGACAACCCATTCAATGCGGAAATGATATCGTTTTGTTTATATGCGCTTGGGCTGATGTGATTCTGCGCAATCGCCAGCCAGCAATCGATCTTCACCGGAATTTCAGCACGCGTCGCGGCCAGCAAAATACCCAGCGCGACAGCCGATCCGTTCATATCTTTGTGCATACCCTGCATATAGCGGGCAGGCTTTAGATTGTGCCCGCCAGTATCGAAACAAATCCCTTTGCCGATAATCGCGACATGTTTCGTTTTATTTTTTTGCTTGCCATGATGCTGCAAATGAACAATTGCGGCATCGTCGGTATCGCTTCCTTGCGCTACCGCCACAAACGCGCCCGCTCCCATTTCTTTCAATTTATTCAGATCGTATTCTTGATACTTCCAGCCTTCGTTTTCCGCCAGCTTCTTTATTTGCTGACGATATGCCTTCGGTGTCAATTCATTGGCAGGCAACGCCGTCAAACCGCGCACCAGTAAATTACCTTCCGCTTTAGCGCGCTGTATGTTGAAATTATCCGCGTCTTTATAACCATGCAGAAAAATTTTGGCCAATGATTTAGGTGCCGGTTTATTTTTCCGTACCGGCAGAATCGCGCCATTCACCCAAGCCGCATAAACGGCCAATTCTGCAACATCTTGTTTTTGCTGGGTCGAGCCGTAAACCGCAATGTGTATTTCGGCGGGATGTTCTGCGAGCAGCAATTTGATCGCTTTGCGTATAACGGTTTGTTGCGCGAATACTGATTGATTGGTGTCGATCATAACCCAAGCGCATAATTCGCCTTGCTGAAGATCGCCGCTAACCGGTGTTTCGGATAGTTCCGTCAACAGCATTTCGCGCCGCGACAGCAATTTTTCCAGTGTTTCTTCACCGAAGAACTGGTATTTTTTGGGTAACTTTTCTGATTTGGGAAGTATTACGAGGGTATGCGATGCTTTAATTGATTGATCAATAGGCGATATATTCTGGTGAAGTGAAGCCAGCATTAAGAACTTTCCTGTTAAATATTATTTTTCTGGGTGACATATCAAACGTCATTCGACAATGATTGCGGATAGTATTTGCTATTATATACGGGTTATGTGCACTATGGCTGCGATCGTCTTGCCTGGAACACGCACTCAACCGGCTTTTCATCGGGGATATCAATCCAAATGCGCCAATATCTGGAATTAATACAACACGTTATCGACCATGGCCAGCAAAAGACCGACCGCACGGGTACCGGCACATTATCGGTTTTTGGTTATCAGATGCGGTTTAACTTAGCCGACGGCTTTCCGTTGGTGACCACCAAGAAATGCCACCTAAAATCCATCATTCATGAATTGCTGTGGTTCTTGCAAGGCGACACCAATATCGGCTACCTGCGCAAGAACGGCGTAACGATCTGGGATGAATGGGCCGATGAATATGGTGATCTCGGCCCCATTTACGGCCATCAATGGCGTTCCTGGACTACGGCGGATAACCGGCATATCGACCAATTGCAGCAAGTCATCGAACAAATCAAGCACACGCCCGATTCACGTCGCATGATCGTTTCCGCATGGAACGTCGGCGATTTACAAAAAATGCGCTTGCCGCCATGCCATGCCTTCTTTCAGTTTTATGTTGCCGACAATCGCCTGTCATGCCAGCTCTACCAACGCAGCGCGGATATTTTTCTCGGCGTGCCTTTCAATATCGCATCGTATGCATTGCTGACCATGATGATCGCGCAAGCTTGCGATCTTGAAGCCGGAGATTTTGTACATACATTCGGCGATGCGCACTTGTATTTGAATCACCTGGAACAAGCCCGCGAACAATTGTCGCGCACACCCCGGCCATTGCCAGTGATGAAGCTGAATCCGGAAATACGCGATATTCTGGATTTCCAGTACCAGGATTTTTCCCTGGAAAATTATGACCCTCACCCGGCCATCAAAGCCCCGGTAGCCGTATGACGCCGCTACGCCTATCGTTATTAGTCGCCATGGCCAAGAATCGCGTCATTGGCCGCAACAACCAATTGCCTTGGCACCTATCGGCAGATCTGAAGCATTTCAAATTCCTGACCATGGGACAGACAATCGTCATGGGACGAAAAACCTTCGAATCGATCGGCAAACCTCTACCCGGAAGAGCAAACATCATTATTACGCGCCAGACGGGTTACGAAGTGCCAGGCGCAACAGTCGTCAATTCGCTCGAAGATGCACTATTGATCTGCGAGGAAACCAGCGTCGGCAACAGCGAAAATTTCATCATCGGCGGCGAAAAGCTCTATCGGCAAACGCTCAAACTGTGCCAGCGCATTTATATCACCGAGATTCAACGGGATTTTGAAGGCGACGTATATTTCCCGGAATTCGACCTGACCGACTGGGAAGAAACACAGCGCGACAAACATATTTCCGACAGCGACGACCGCTTGGAATTTCATTTCGTCGTTTTGGATCGAAAAGAATCCATCAAATAAAACCTCGCATACACGCCATAACCGGCAGCCAAAGCAAACGTCACTTTTATTAACGACCAAATCCTGTATAATGCCGGGTCTGGTTTCGGGTCGTTAGCTCAGCCGGTAGAGCAGCGGACTTTTAATCCGTTGGTCGGCAGTTCGAATCTGCCACGACCTACCAATTAAAAGAAGGGGTTAGCATGAGGCTAGCCCCTTTTCTCTTTTTGAACGTGACAAAAACGTGACAAATTCACCACATTCCCGCCTCGTCCACCCTCGATTCTAGCTGCTGCAATCCGTAAATGCTCAGTAGCATACTTCGCATAGCGATCCACCATGATCCTGGATTTCCAGCCGCCTAAATCCTTCAGTTCATCGCAACTCGTGCCAGCCTGACGATGCCATGAAGCCCAAGTATGCCTGAGATCATGAAACCGGAAATCCTTCAATCCTGCTTTAGCTAGAGCGGTATGCCACGCACTGTTCGTAATTTCCCAGAGAATAGGCTTACCTTGATAGGTAAAACAAAACTGCTCATGCTTTCCGAGTTGCTCTTCAAGAACAACGATAGCATCGTAATTCAGCGGCACACCTCGCGGCGTTCCATTCTTGGTTTGGTTAAGCCAGGCTGTTTTACGTTCCAAATCAACCCGATTCCATTCCAAACCGGTTATCTCCCTAGCACGGCATCCAGTAGCAAGAGCGAAGCGGATCAAGGCCGCCAAATGAGAAGGACTAACGGCTATTAACCGATTAGCTTCCTCTCTTGTTAACCATCGATCACGTTCCATTTCACCTACTAAAAAGCGAATCTTTGGCATAGTTTCAATCCATTGCCATTCATCTCGTGCCATACGCAGCAAGCTACGAATTAATGCCAGATAACGATTTACTGTAGCAGGCTTATTTCCTTTGGCAAGCACACCTTGTATAACAGACCAAATTACATCACCAGTAATCTGATCTAATAATAAGTGACCTAGAAAAGGATCAAGCTTGCAGCAAATGCGCTGAACATCGTCAAAGTTTCGCAAATTCGCTTTAATCGTGAGATACCGTACCACGGCTTCTTGCCATGAGCGTTGGGGCTTGAATCCGAAATGATGTTCCCGAAATGCTTCCAGCCGGATTTTGGCTAGCAGTGCTTCAGCGTCTTGTCGGTTTTCAGTCCCAGCACTCTGGCGTATTCGTTTGCCGTTTGGGAGCGTTGTTGCAATCCACCAGAAACGTGAATCTTGTCTCCGGTAGACTCCTTCTTGGGTTTGGGCCATATTGCCTCCTTCTTAGCCCGCCCGTGCTCGCACTGCTTATATTCTTCTATCCAGGCATCC
>SXJH01000077.1 GCA_005779435.1 Nitrosomonas sp.
GAAAATAATCCTGACGTGTCCGAATCGCCATGACCACCTCTTCCAGCGCTGCATTTCCAGCCCTTTCCCCCAAACCGTTAATCGTGCATTCCACTTGCCGCGCACCGTTCATCACCGCCGCCAATGAATTGGCCACTGCCAGCCCAAGATCGTTGTGGCAATGCACCGAAAATACCGCTTTATCGGAATTGGGAATTCGTTCGCGCAAGTTGCGGATTAATTTGCCGAACTGCTCCGGCATGGTATATCCCACGGTATCGGGAATATTCAGCGTCGTTGCACCCGCATCGATCACCGCTTCAAGTATCCGGCACAGAAAGTCGCTCTCGGATCGCCCTGCATCTTCCGGTGAAAATTCAACGTTATCGGTATATTGGCGTGCCCATTTCACCGCCTTGACCGCTTGTGCAACCACTTGATCGGGCGACATGCGCAGCTTGTTTTTCATGTGAATCGGCGATGTTGCGATAAACGTATGGATACGCGCCGATTGTGCGCCTCTTAATGCTTCGCCGGTGCGCTGAATGTCGGCTTCGATTGCACGTGCCAGACCGCATACCACGCTTTCCTTGACCGAATCGGCCACGGCTTTGACCGCTTCAAAATCGCCATTGGACGCTGCAGGAAAGCCCGCTTCGATCACATCCACCCCCATCCGCTCCAATTGCCAGGCAATCCGGACCTTCTCTTCTTTTGTCATGGACGCGCCGGGGCTTTGCTCGCCATCGCGCAACGTGGTATCAAAAATAATCAAATGCTCTTTCATTATGCTCTCCACAGGAAAGATAACTTAAAGTTAATCAAACTCGCTATGCGAATTTTAACGGGAAGACAGGAAATTAGGGGGAGTATATTTTAGCGCGCAGGGCGCAATAATAGGCGGCCTGGCATAGCCAGTGCGACTGGAAGCGGATACAGCGGCAAATAACGATCTTTTGTAAGCATAGGGCAAGACTATAATTTGTTTTTTGTTTCGGCGCAATAACCAATTTCACGCGCTTGGCGGCTCAATATCGCGTTTGGTTCTGCCAAAGCGCCATAACTTAATGCAATAACCGGAAAGCGCGTATGCGGTAAATATAATAAACAATACCACCGGCGGATGACTGGGAATTAACACGAAAAAGAACAGCACCAATAAAAGCACGGTAACAAAAGGCACCCTGCGGCGCAGATTGATTTCTTTGCCGCTGTAGAAAGGAATATTGCTCACCATAGTCAGTGCGGCAAATAACGTCACGATGCATGCCAACCATTTGACATCGCTGCCTTGTATTTGAAAATCGAGCATCACCCATACCAATCCTGCAATAAGCGCCGCTGCAGCAGGACTGGGCAGACCTTGAAAAAAACGCTTATCGACCACTTCGATATTGGTATTGAACCGGGCCAAACGCAATGCCGCGCAGGCACAATAAATGAATGCGACGATCCATCCCCATTGATTCATTTCCTTCAGCGCCCACTCGTAAATGATCAACGCCGGAGCAACGCCGAAAGACACCATATCCGACATGCTGTCGTACTCGGCGCCAAATTCGCTTTGCGTACCGGTCAACCGCGCCACTCTGCCATCCAGACCGTCGAGTACCATCGCAATGAACACCGCGATCGCGGAAGATTCGAAATTTCCGTTCATCGCTTGCACAATCGCGTAAAACCCTGAAAACAACGCTGCGGTGGTAAACAGATTCGGCAATAAATAAATGCCGCGTTTGCGTAACCGGGATTTGATGACAGTACGATCGGGTAGCGATAGGGGCATTATTTTTTGACCAAGAACATGCGCATCATAAAATTTTTAGGGAAAATATCGATTACGTTCCTTTCGTTCCGGAACGCGCTAAGATCGATTGAATATATTTTCGATCGGCCTGTTGTGTTGAAAAAGCAATCGACTCAAACAATATCCGCCGGATTTTCCGCTGTAATTTGCTCGCGAAATTCCGCCAAAATCGTCTCGGTTGCGTATACTTTATCGCCAATATTGACATTAATCTTGGTATTTGGCGGCAAATATACATCCACGCGGGAACCGAAACGAATGAAACCAAACCGTTGCCCGCGCTGCAAATGCATTCCCGGTGTCACATGACAAAGAATCCGCTTTGCCACCAACCCCGCCACTTGTACGCAGGTAACATCGGCGCCGTTATCCGCTTTGATCCATAGCGCGTTCCGTTCGTTTTCCAGCGATGCTTTCGGCAAATCCGCGTTAATGAATTTTCCCGGAAAATACCATTTATCGCGCACATCCCCATCGACAGGGCTGCGATTCGAATGCACATTGAACACATTCATAAACACGCTAACCTTGACTGCTTCCCTATTCAGATAAGGATCTTGCGTTTTTTCCACTGCCACAATCCTGCCATCAGCCGGTGCTACGATCACGTTGGCAGCGGTTGGAATTTCTCTGGGCGGGTCGCGAAAAAATTGCAATACGAATATCGCAATCACCCAAAATGGAATCGCCCAAGACCAATCGACCGTTATTGATGCAGCAATCGCAGCCGAAAAGGCAATCGCAATATGCAACCAGCCTTCTCGCGCGATAATGGGATGAGGATAATGCGCCATAATTTACCAGGCTCAATAATAATAAAAGCGATTGAACATAAATTAAGGAAATACCGATTTATTGACTATACGAGCGAATCGCTGCGTTCCATGCGCCCTGCGCTTTATCTCGTTCGCCGAATGAATCGGTGTCGCCTTAATTCTTTCCTTGATCCACCAGTTTGTTTTTCTTGATCCTCGGCATCATGTCGCGCAACTTGGCACCGACTTGCTCAATTTGATGCTCCGATGCAAGGCGGCGGCTTGATTTAAGCACCGGCGCACCTGCTTGATTCTCCAAAATGAATTCGCGCGCATATTCGCCGGTTTGAATTTCATGAAGGATTTGACGCATTTCGGCGCGCGTTTCGTCGGTAATGATGCGAGGTCCGCGCGATACATCGCCATATTCCGCATTGTTGGAAATCGAATAGCGCATATTGGCGATACCGCCTTCGTAAATCAAATCGACAATCAATTTAACTTCATGCAAGCATTCGAAATAGGCCATTTCCGGCGCATAACCGGCTTCGACCAGTGTCTCGAAACCGGCCTGGATCAGAGAGGTCAAACCACCGCACAAAACCACCTGCTCTCCAAACAAATCGGTCTCGGTTTCTTCTTTAAAACTGGTTTCGATTACACCGCCGCGCGTGCCGCCATTGGCAGCCGCGTAAGAAAGCGCCAAATCGCGTGCCTTGCCCGATTTGTTTTGATGTACGGCGATCAATGTCGGCACGCCGCCACCTTGTAAATAGGTAGAACGCACCAAGTGCCCGGGACCTTTCGGCGCAATCATGATCACATCCAAATCCTCGCGCGGTGTTACTTGCCCGTAGTGAATGTTAAAGCCGTGTGCAAATGCCAAGGTTGCACCTTTTTTCAGTGCCGGTTCGATTTCCGATTTATAGACCGATCCGATTTGTTCGTCGGGTAATAAAACCATAATCAGATCGGCTCCTTTTACCGCATCGGCAACTTCCTTTACTTTTAATCCCGCTTTTTCCGCTTTGCTCCAGGATGCTCCGCCCTTGCGCAATCCAACCGTCACTTTGACGCCGGATTCGCTCAGGTTATTGGCATGAGCATGCCCTTGCGAGCCGTATCCCACAATGGTGACTTTTTTTCCCTTAATCAGCGACAAATCAGCGTCTTTATCGTAATAA
>SXJH01000078.1 GCA_005779435.1 Nitrosomonas sp.
ACGCGTTTTCGGCTACCGGCGCCTTCTCTGCCGCTGGCTTCTCCTCTGCCGTATAAGCATTGCCGGCAATAGCCACAGCAACCCCCCAAACCAAGGCGGAATATAGCTTCATCGAGTAGCAGCATATCGGGTTTTTCCAGCAGTAACTTACACAGCGCCACACGGCGCTTTTCCCCGCCGGATAAGTTTTTGACCGTTGCATCCCACGGCGGCAGACGCAATGCATCGGCGGCGATTTCCATCTGATGTTCGGTATCGCTGCCGGCGGTGGCGATGATTGCTTCCAGCCGCGCTTGCTCTTCCGCCAGGGCATCGAAGTCGGCGCCCTCTTCGGCATAAGCGGCATACACTTCGTCGAGTTTTTTTTGCGCCTGCATCACTTCGCCCATGGCTTCTTCAACCTCCTCGCGCACCGTATGCTCGGGGTTCAGTTGCGGCTCCTGCGGCAGATAGCCGATACGGATATTCAGCAGACGCTGCACTTCGCCGTCAAATTCTTTATCCGCGCCGGCCATGATGCGCAGCACGGTGGATTTGCCGGAACCGTTCAATCCGAGCAAACCGATCTTGGCGCCGGGAAAGAAGCTGAGCGAGATGTCCTTGATAATCTGACGCTTAGGTGGAACCATTTTGCTCACGCGGAGCATCGACATTACATATTGAGCCATGGGTATGATCTTTTTTGATTTATAAAGATAACGTTAAATTAGGGAGATGCCGATTTATTGGCTGTACGAGTGAATCAGCGTCTCCTTAGTTTAGATAAGCAGAGAGTTTAGCGCACGTTACCCGGCAATGAAAGAATCTGCCGAATAACGAACGTGCAACCGTGACGGCTATTTATCCGATCGCGACGGCAGTCGCCGATGTTCCGATTTAGGATGGTGCGATAGCTGGCAAGCGCGGCGGAAGGTCATCAGTATTTTTTGCGCTTCACCCAAGACGGTATCGGGCGGATAGCCCGCCGTGCGGCTTGCTTCGGCTATTCCTGCCGGCAATCCGGTCAACAATTCCATTCCTTGCATGACATGTTCCATGGTATTGATCGTAAATAAGCCTTTTTCGACGGCTGCAATCACTTTGCGATTTAGCATCAGATGCTGCCGGTTCTGGTAGGGGATCAATACACCTTGTTCGCCGGTTAAGCCTTTTTTCTCGCACAGCGAGAAGTATCCTTCGATTTTGTCGTTGACGCCGCCGACCGGCAATACTTCGCCGAACTGGTTTAATGCGCCGGTGACCGCAATGCTTTGTTTCAGCGGAATGTCCGCAAGCGATGACAGCAATGCGAATAATTCAGCACAAGAAGCGGAATCGCCTTCGATATGGGTGTATTCCTGCTCGAATACAATCGACGCGCTGAGTGCCAGCGGTGCGATGTGCGCGAACAAACCGGTCAGGTAGTTTTGCAGGATCAGCATGCCTTTGTCGTGAATCGGGCCGGTCATTTCAACTTCGCGCGCAATATTGATCACGCCGTCCTCTCCGGCAAAAGTACGCGCGGTGACTCGCACCGGCGTGCCGAAGCAATAATCGATCAAGTCGATTTGTGTCAGCGCATTGAGCTGTCCAACCTCGGTGCCTTGGAGTGCGATGTCGATTTCGCCTTCGATGACCGATTCCTGCAAACGCAAATCGGGATAATTGTGGCGCATGATGCGCGCTTCGAGTGCTGCGGCAACATCGTCGACTTCCACCAAACGCCCGTGACGGGCGTTGCAGACCGAGGCGCTTTCCAATACCAGCATTTCGGTGCGCGCAAATATCGCACTCTGGCGCTTCTGATCTTCCACTTCGCGATGCGACTCTTCCAATAAACGGGCAACGGCTGCGGCGGAAAAATGCGGCAGTTTTCCGGCATTGCAGGTATGTGCCACAAAAATGGCCGATGCCCGATAAGTTTGCGGGCTGGCGGCGAAGCTTGAGGCGAAATCCACTTTTACGCGGAAACGGCGCATGAATTCCGGATCGAGCTCCTGCAGGTCGTAATATTCATCGCGCGATCCGATCAGGATGATTTTGACGTTCACGTCGACCGCTTCGGGTTCGAGCGCAATCGGTATATTGGCGGTCAACGCCGAGCCGGGCTCTTCGATTTGTAGCCGCTTGCTGCGCAAGAAACGCCGCAATTTCATCCATAATTCGCCATCGGTCAGCAAATCGTCCAGGTGCAGCATGAGAAAACCGCCATGCGCTTTGAGCAAGCTGCCCGCGCGGATGCGCATGAAATCGGTTCTGAGCTTGCCGCTTTCGAATTGATAATCGATGCTGCCGAACAATGCGTAGGTGGAAGGATTGTCTTCAACGATGACGGGCGCGCCTTGCAAATCCGCGTTATCGACCGCCAGATTGACCTGATAGCGCGAAAAAGCTTGATTCAGCTCCGCTCGCTGCTTTTCCTCGTCACCGTTTTCCGATTCGAACAGTGATAGATTGTCGAGAATATCCGCCGCAACTTGCTCAAAGTACGTTGCCAATCGCTCTTGTTGTTTTATCGGCTTTTGCACGCTATCGTGAATTTTCTTCAGCACCGCATTCAATAGCGGTTGCACGATCTGGCGTTGCAAAGCGGCCAGTGTGCTTTGTTTTTCTTTTTCGATGCGCTTGAATTCTTCAAAATAAAGCACGATCTCATCACGTAGCGCTTCTTCGGCTTGCTCGATTTCGATTCTGCGTACCTTGGGCAGCTTCAGCAAATTTTCCGCCGTCAGGATTTCGCCTTTTTCATCCAGCAGCGTAAACACGACTTGCTCGTCTTCGCGATGGATGGTGAAATGTAGCGAGTCGGCGAATTTATCCAGCCTGGCATAGGCTTGTCCCGCTTCCGTTCTGAATTTTTTCTCGACACGATCGTTTTTTAGCTTGAAGTCCTGGCCGCTTAAGCATTGCGTGATTTCCGCAGGCAGTGTTTTCGCCAGCTCCAGCAGCGATTGCCGCAAAACACGACCCTGACCGGGCGGCAGTTGCAATGCCAAAGGCTTCTCGGGGACGACAAAATTATACAGATAACATAAATCCGGCGGCGCCGGTTGATCGGCCGCTGCGGCAATCATCGCTTGATGCAGCAGGGAAGTTCGTCCCGACCCCGCTTCGCCCAGTACAAACAAATGATAGTCCGCCTGCATCATGCCGAGACCGAAATGCGCGGCCACTTGCGCGTTTTCCTGACCGATCCAGGACAGCGGATGTTGCGATAATTCGGAAGTATCGGAGAATCCCAGCATATCCGGGTCGATGGTAATGCGCAATTGGGAAGAGGTTAACGATTGAGTCGACATGTTTGGGTTAATAACTGTGCAGCGATGAATTTCGCCGGTGGCGGGTATTGTACCTATTTAACGGTTAGTGCGTCAGGGAGTCCGTGCGATTGCATAACTGCGGATTTGCCATAAGCTTGAAGGAATCATCGAACGCCATTATTCCGTGCAAACGGTGTCCGGATCGATAATAAGAATACCGATACCGGCATGAAAGCAATGAGTTATTCTTGAAACAAGAAATAGCTAACGCGATTTTGTCATTTCTGACAAAATCGCCTTCTTGCTTATCGATAGGACTGTTAAGACGTTAGT
>SXJH01000079.1 GCA_005779435.1 Nitrosomonas sp.
CAGGCGGAGCAATGGGAAAAAGGGAAAACCGGGTTGTGGAGCGTCGATCCCATTGACGGGACCTCCAATTTTTTTAACGGATTGCCTTATTTTGCCATTTCAGTGGCGTTTATGGAGCAAGGCCGGGGCGTGTTGGGGGTGATTTACAATCCGGTGACCGATGAGATGTTTTATGCGACCAAAGGAGGTGGGGCTTTTTTGAATGGCATTGCGTTGCCGATCAAGAAATTCGTGCCCACGATGAAAAGCGCGACCGCGAATGTGGATTTGAAACGCTTGAGCCGGAGTTTTGCCGGCAAAGTCGCAGCCTATCCGCCGTATGCATCGCAGCGCAATTTTGGCGCTTGTGCATTGGAATGGTGTTATGCCGCTGCCGGTTTTTTGGATTTGTACCTGCATGGCGGACAGAAGCCGTGGGATTATGCCGCCGGTTCGCTGATTCTCACGGAAGCGGGCGGTCATATGTGCGGTTTCGATCACGACGATTATTGGGCGGGCACGCCGTGGCAGCGATCCGTGATTGCGGCGCTCGATCCTGGTTTGTTCGTGCAATGGCGCGATTGGGTGCGGGAGAATCGAAAGGAATAAGGAGTTCAATTGAGAATTATCATTCTGGGTGCGGGGCAGGTGGGTTCGTCGGTGGCCGAAAGCCTGGTTGGCGAGGCCAATGACATCACGATAGTCGATACCGATCCCAAGCGCTTGGCGTTGCTGCAAGATCGGTTGGATTTGCGCACCGTGGTCGGCAATGCGGCACATCCGTCGGTGTTGATCAATGCCGGTGCGCCCGATGCGGATATGATTCTGGCTGTGACCGAGCACGATGAAACCAATCTGGTGGCGTGCAAGCTCGCTGCGACCTTGTTCAATACGCCGACCAAAATCGCGCGGATCCGCTCAACGGAGTATCTGGCGCATCCGGAAATTTTTTCGGACGAAAATTTTTGCGTCGATTTCGCCATTTCTCCGGAGCAAATCATGACGGAGTATATCGAGAAATTGATCGAGTTTCCCGAGGCGCTGCAGGTGCTCGATTTTGCATCGGGGAAAGTCAGTCTGGTGGCGGTGCGTGCGTTAGAGGGAGGATCTCTGGTGGGGCAGCAACTGCAGGAGTTACGCAAGCATATGCCGAATGTGGATTCGCGCGTGGCTGCTATTTTCCGCAAAGACCGTCCGATCATTCCCGAGGGCGATACCGTCATCGAGGCGGAAGACGAGGTTTTTTTTATTGCTGCGACGGAAGATATTCGCGCAGTCATGCGCGAGCTTCGGAAAATGGATAAACCGGTTAGGCATGTGATGATTGCCGGCGGCGGGAAAATCGGCAGGCGTCTGGGCATGACGCTGGAAAAGGATTATCAGGTCAGAATCATCGAGCGCGATTTTCAAGCCTGCGAACGATTGGCAGGGGAGTTGAGCAATGCATTGGTATTGCATGGCGATGTGACCGATGAAACCCTGCTGGAAGATGAGAATATCGCCGAAATGGATATGTTTTGCGCGCTGACCAACGACGATGAAAATAACATCATGTCGGCTTTGCTGGCGAAACGCATGGGGGCGCATAAAGTCATCGCGTTGATTAA
The DNA here is from genome assembly GCA_005779435.1 of Nitrosomonas sp. Taxonomy (GTDB): domain Bacteria; phylum Pseudomonadota; class Gammaproteobacteria; order Burkholderiales; family Nitrosomonadaceae; genus Nitrosomonas. Next base: position 1,587 of record SXJH01000079.1, read on the forward strand.
TCGCCGCGCTTATGTCGATTTGGTACAAAGCAGCGGTATCGATATCGCAATTTCGCCGGCACAAGTCACCATCGGTTCATTATTGGCGTACGTCCGGCGCGGCGATGTGGCGGCGGTGCATAGCCTGCGGCGCGGTGCGGCGGAAGCGTTGGAATTGGTTGCGCACGGCGATGCTAAATCTTCCAAAGTGGTCGGGCGGCGGATCGAACAAATCGAATTGCCGAAAGGCGCCACTATCGGTGCGATCGTGCGCGGCTTGCCGCAATCGGACGATTCGTTCGGTGGAATCCTGACTGCTGAACAGCAGATGGATGCGCGCGCGGCGGACAGAACAACGCGAGTAATCATCGCGCATCATGATACGGCGATTGAATCGGAAGATCATGTGATCATTTTTGTGATTAATCGCAAGATGATCAGGGAAGTCGAGAAACTGTTCCAGGTTAACGTTGGCTTCTTGTAATTCATAATCCATGAACCGGTTTTTTACAGTAGTCAATGTGCTGGGTAAGATGATCCTGGTGTTCGGGTTGACGATGCTGATTCCGCTGGGGCTGGCAATTTGGGGCGACGACGGTGCGCGCACGGTTTTCGAAGAAGCCATCGCGATAACCCTTGGCAGCGGCTTCGCCATGTGGCTGGCGACACGCCGCTATCATCGCGAATTGCAAACCAAAGACGGTTTCTTGCTGGTGGTGCTGGTTTGGTCGGGATTGCCCGCATTTGCCATGCTGCCGTTGTTATTTTATTTGCCTGAGCTGAGCCTCAGTATGGCGTACTTCGAAGCGGTGTCGGGTTTGACCGCTACCGGCGGTACGGTTCTATCCGGATTGGATTCGCTGCCGCCATCGATCAATTTGTGGCGCGGCGAAATGGTTTGGCTTGGCGGGATGGGGTTGATCGTTCTGGCGGTCGCGATTTTGCCGTTATTGGGGGTTGGCGGGCGTCAATTATTGAACGCCGAAATACCCGGTCCGATGAAGGAAAACAAGCTGACGCCGCGTATCGCCGAGACAGCTAAGGGATTGTGGTCGATTTATGCGAGCTTGACGCTGATCTGTATGTTTGCCTATAAATGGGCGGGAATGGATTGGTTTGACGCAGTAATGCACGCGTTTACGACATTGGGGCTGGGAGGTTTTTCATCGCATGACGCAAGTTTCGGGTATTGGAATTCCCCTTTGATAGAATCGATTGCGATTCTCTTTATGTTGCTTGCAGGTATTAATTTCGCGACACATTTTTTGGCATGGCGCGCCAAAAGTCTGCTTTCTTACCGCTACGATTCCGAGGTTGGCTGGTTTCTGTTTCTGGCTATCGGCAGTTGCGCCGGCTTGGCGTTTTATTTGTGGTTTTTCGATGTTTACGAAGATCCGCTTACAGCGCTCCGCTATGCGGCATTCAATATCGTTTCGGTTGCAACGACCACGGGATACAGCAACACCGATTACAGCATATGGCCGATGTTTGTTCCATTATGGATGTTATTTTTGTCGGGCTTTTGCACTTCATCCGGTTCAACGGGCGGCGGGATCAAAATGATCCGGGCACGAATTTTGTACCAGCAGGTTTATCGCGAACTAATTGCCATCATGCATCCTAATGCGGTGATTCCTGCCAAATTGGGTCGGAATGTGGTGGCGAATCGGGTCATCGTCGCCGTGCTGGTGTTTTTGTTCGTTTATGCCGCCAGTATTGTTTTGATGACGCTGGCATTGTCATTCAGCGGGTTGGATATGGTTACCGCTTTTTCTGCTGCGGTGGCGTGCATTAACAATCTCGGGCCAGGATTGGGCAATATCGGGCCTGCTACTACATATGCGTCCTTAACCGAGCTGCAGATATGGATTTGCAGCTTTGCGATGTTGCTCGGGAGGCTGGAGTTTTTTACCGTATTGGCTATATTGACGCCGGCTTTCTGGAGAAAATGATATGTTTTACGCAATCAGTCTGTTGTAATTCGGGGATAGAATGAATAATGACGAGGTGCTGAAAGGTATGAGAGTGATGATCGTCGATGACAGCAATACCGTACGGAAAAGTGCCGAGTTATTTTTAAGGCCTTTCGGTTGCGAGGTGGTGCTGGCTGAAGATGGTTTTGAGGCAATGTCCAAGATCGTCGAAAATCGGCCGGATATCATTTTTGTCGATATCACAATGCCGCGATTGGATGGTTATCAATCCTGTATGCTGATCAAAAAGAACCCGCTGTATCAATCGATTCCGGTGATTATGCTGTCCAGTAAAGATGGATTGTTCGATAAGGCGCGGGGTAGGATGGTGGGGTCGGATGATTATTTGGCCAAACCCTTTACAGCAGAGGGGTTATTGAGCATAATACGTAACCGCGTTTTGAGTAAAGTTGAGGTACAAGGTTGAGAATATCAGCAGGCGCTCATTACGATGGTAATGTTATTTATTCTGAAAAAATTACAGTTGGGTTTTGTATGTAACAAGACTTGTTACTATCTGTATTATAAAAATAAAATAAAATATTTCTGAGGCAAGCGAACAATCGAGCAGGTTCGGTTTTTATGACAAATGACTTGACTTTGCCCCCCGAGGTCGACTAGCCTGAGAGGTGTAGCTGGAAGAGGTATGAAAGGACACTGATTTTAGTTACCGAAATTTTAAGCAGTACTAATTAATTAGTATTAGGAAGTAAATAGAAGA
>SXJH01000080.1 GCA_005779435.1 Nitrosomonas sp.
AATTGCAAATACGCATCGACGGACATATCAATATAAAGCGGTGGAATTTCGGGAAGAAAACCTAAATGCATTTTGGCTTTTAACGGTTCTTGTAACAAATCAATCCCGCAAATTTCGACACAGCCGCCGCTAGGAGCAAGATTGCCTGTTAGCATACGCAGCGTGGTGGATTTCCCAGCGCCGTTTGGCCCAAGCAATCCCAGTATCTCTCCGCGTTTCAATTGCAGGTCGACATTCCGAATAATCGTATCCTGTCCGTATTTCCGGCATAAATGATGTGCTGACAAGGTAATAGTCATTGTTTGACGACGCAACTCACTTGCGATCATTGTTTCCGATAGTCATATTTTTCACCGACCGACATCCAGCATTCGCTCCATTTTGTTATGGTACATAACAAAGCTTGTATTTATCCGATTAATCATTAAGCTATTCATTTTATTGCAATTTAACATAACAGTATGTTGCAAACAAACAACATAACAGCAAAACAAGGCCATCAAAAACCCGATACTCGTACATCAAAGCTTCCGAAGTAGTAAACTGGCAGGGGTTTTATAAATTATCTTGACAAAGCTTTACCGTTTAATCAAATATACATTTCGAATCTTAATTAAAAGGATAACAGCATGAAGAAAATATTAGCCCCCCAAAACCTCATCGGCATGTTTTTAATACCAGCGATGTTTTCTGGCGCTGTTTTAGCACATGAAACCGGCACCGATCACAGCCATAGCGGCGAAACCGTAAAAAAAGCGGAAGCCTATGGTGTTGACGATCGCGGCATCATTGTCAGAAACACCACCGAATTGTGCTGGCGTACCGGTTATTGGACACCGGCAATGGCAATTCCCGAATGCGAACCCGAGCTTGCAAAAAAAGAAGAGCCTAAAGCAGCAGCCGCTCCTGCCGCTCCCGCAGTACCCGCTCCGGCAATGCAAGAAAGAACATTTTCCGCAGACGCTTTATTCGATTTTAACAGCGCCAACTTAAAACCTGCGGGCGTTCAAGCACTTAATGACTTCATCAATGGCATCCAGGGATTGGATTACGATCACATTACGGTTGAAGGTTACGCCGATCGTATCGGATCTGCAGACTACAATCTCAAATTATCGCTGCAACGCGCTTTTTCAGTAAAAGCACATCTGGTTGCAAAAGGAATCGAAGCCCCACGCGTTATTGCTGAAGGAAAAGGCGAAGCCGACCCCGTAACCGGAAATAGCTGTGCCGGCACTGTCAAATCCAAGGCATTGATTGACTGCTTAGCGCCTGATCGCCGCGTCAAAATTATCGTCAAAGGCATTCGATAAGCAAGCGACAACCTTCCGTTTTAAATTCAACAAAAAGCCCTGCTAATATTGGCAGGGCTTTTTTGTTTACGTCAAACTGTCTGTATGAATGAACCGATAACAATCGACTCGCTCGTTGAAGCCAAATGGATTATCCCTGTCGAACCGGATCGAGCTGTACTGGAATACCATGCAATCGCAATCGATGACGGGCTTATTTTCGATATCTTACCGGTATCGAAAGCCAAACACCGCTACAACCCGCAACAAACGACCGTTCTCGACAATCATGCGCTAATTCCCGGGTTGGTTAATTTGCATACGCATGCCGCCATGACTTTAATGCGCGGATTGGCCGATGATTTATCCTTGATGGATTGGCTGCATCATCATATTTGGCCAGCCGAGAATCGCCATGTTACCGCACAATATGTGTTTGACGGCACTTTGCTCGCCTGCGCCGAAATGATTCGCGGGGGAATTACATGCTTCAACGATATGTATTTCTTTCCGGAAGCAACGGCTGACGCTGTCATTCATTCGGAAATCCGCGCCGCCATTGGCCTCATCGTAATCGATGCTCCAACCGCCTATGCCAGCGATGCCGACGATTATCTCGCAAAAGGTTTGGACTTGCGCGATCGACATCACCAACACCCTTTATTGAGCTTCTGCTTCGCTCCCCATGCCCCCTATTCCGTCAGCGATAACACATTCAATCGCATCGTCACTTATGCCGAGCAACTCAATATGCCGATTCATACCCACTTGCACGAAACTCAAGCGGAAATCCGCATCAGCGAAGAATCGCACCGCATGCGCCCTCTCGAACGCATGCGGCAACTCGGCTTGCTCAGCCCCAACCTGATCGCAACGCATATGGTTCATTTGACGGATCATGAAATGGATTTAATGCACCAATACGGATGCCATATCGCACATTGCCCCTCGTCGAACTTAAAACTTGCCAGCGGATTTGCCCCGATTGCGTTGCTGCTAAACCGGAATATCAATGTCGGGTTGGGCACCGACGGCGCTGCCAGCAACAATCGCCTGGATATGTTTGAAGAAATGCGAATGGCCGCTTTGCTCGCCAAAGCGACCAGCAGCCAAGCCGATACCTTGCCAGCGCATCAAGCGCTTCGCATGGCCACACTCAATGGCGCACAAGCCCTCGGATTGGAAGGAAAAATCGGCTCGCTGACAAAAGGAAAAGCAGCCGATATTGCCGCAATCGATTTTTCCCATCTCAACCTAACGCCTTGCTATGATCCTGTTTCGCACTTGGTATACGCTGCCAGCCGGGATCAGGTCAGTCACGTCTGGGTCAATGGTAAAATGCTGCTGCAGGATGGTAAATTAACGAATCTTGATACAAAAGACATACGCTACCGCGCCGCATATTGGCAAGAACGCATTGCCGCATCGACATCTTAATATAAGGAAAATCCATGGAAGAAAATGGCATCAACGCTGATCCGGCGGAACTTGAAAAATTCAGTCAATTGGCACATCGCTGGTGGGATCCCAATAGCGAATTCAAGCCACTGCACGAAATCAATCCGCTGCGCCTCAACTATATTTCCGAACTGACCGGAGGACTCGAAGGGAAAACCGTACTGGATGTCGGCTGCGGCGGCGGTATTTTGTCGGAAAGCATGGCAGCCAAAGGCGCGCAAGTGACCGGCATCGACCTCGGCGATAAAGCGCTTAAAGTGGCCAAACTGCATCTGCTCGAAAGCGGCCGCCAAGTGGATTATCGAAAAATCACGGTAGAATCCTTGGCAAAAGAACAACCGCAACACTACGACATCGTCACCTGCATGGAAATGCTCGAGCATGTACCCGATCCGATGAGCGTAATCGGCTCATGCGCTCAACTGGCCAAGCCGGGCGGATGGGTTTTCTTTTCGACGATTAACCGCAATCCGAAAGCCTACTTATTTGCCATTATCGGTGCAGAGTATCTCCTGAATCTGCTGCCGCGCGGCACGCATGAATACGCGAAATTCATCAAACCATCCGAGCTTGCGCGCATGGCACGCAACGCCGGTCTGAGCGACGAAAAACTGATCGGCATGACATATAACCCCATCACCAAAGTTTATGCGCTTGAATACGACACCGACGTCAATTACATCATGGCTTATCGCAACTGATTCAAAGCACCCACTCATCCTATGATCAAAGCCGTTCTATTCGATTTTGACGGCACTCTAGCCGACACAGCGCCGGATCTCGGTCATGCCTTGAACAGGTTAAGGACTGTACGCGGCTTATCCGAATTGCCGTTATCGCTCATTCGCCCGCAAGCATCCGCCGGATCGCGCGGATTGTTAGGACTCGGTTTCAACATCAAGCCGGGCGACGATGGCTATGAATCGATGCGCGACGAATTTCTGGATTGTTATACCCAGCGCTTATGTCACGACACCCGCTTGTTTCCGGGCGTCGACAACCTCCTGGATCAATTGCATCAGCGCAACCTCCCCTGGGGCATTGTCACCAACAAACCGGCGCGCTTCGCACATCCGTTAATTGAGCAGCTCGGCTAAGCGCAAAAAACCGCATGCGTCGTCTGCGGCGACGAAACGGTCAACACCAAACCGCACCCCGAACCCCTGTTAACCGCCAGCCATAAAATAGCGACTGCGCCTTCTCACTGCATCTATTTGGGCGACGACATCCGCGATGTGCAAGCAAGCCATGCTGCCGGAATGCAACCGATTATTGCACGGTACGGCTATCTTGGC
>SXJH01000081.1 GCA_005779435.1 Nitrosomonas sp.
AGAAAAAATTGCTTGAATCCCGGCGTTTCATAAACCAAATCCCGGTATGCTTTAAAAGAAGCCATTGCAAGCTTTTCCATCGCCGGATAATAGCGATCAGCATTGGCACCGACAGCATCGTGGCTTAGTAACGTCGCCTCCATCGTGGCCGCCACCAGCGTTTCCAGATTGCGCCGTCCGATTTCGGGTTCTGCGTATTTACTGCTGATAACCTCGCCTTGTTCGGTCACACGGATCTGGCCGTTCACACTGCCCGGCGGTTGCGCCAAAATACTTTGGTAGCTGGGTCCGCCGCCGCGTCCCACAGTACCACCGCGACCGTGAAACAGGCGCAACTCGATACGGTGCTTGGTAAAAACACGGGTGAGTTCGATTTCCGCCTTATATATCTCCCAGTTCGACGTGATAAATCCGCCATCTTTATTGCTATCGGAATAACCGAGCATCACCTCTTGCACATTGCCACGAGCGTTCAACAGCTTGCGGTAATACGGCAACGAAAACAGTCGATCCATAATCTCGCTGCAACTGCGTAAATCCGAAATGGTTTCAAACAACGGAATGATGTTGAGATGCAACTGCGGATCTTCTCCTGCTTGCAATAAACCGACCTGCTGCAACAGGAATGCCACTTCCAGCACATTGATAACGCCCGTTGTCATGGAAATGATGTAATTTGTCATCGCAGCACGGCCAAAACGGCGATGAATCTCGGCAGCGCATTGCAAAATACGAAGCTCGGATTGCGCCAATTCGGAAAAACCGGCATACGAGCCGAGTATCGGACGAGCTTGGCCGATTTCTTCCAGCAACCAATCGATGCGCTGCTTTTCATCCAATTGCGCATAACCGCTGCGGCCGGTACTGCGCTCGTATAGCTCGCCGACGACTTGCTCATGGATTTTGCTGTGTTGACGCATATCCAGCGGCGCCAAATGAAAACCGAACACATCCACGGCGCGGCGGAGATTGCGTAAAACACCGCGTGCGATCCAAGAGGATTTATGCTGTTTAAGCGAGTCGACGATGACGCTGAGGTCGTGCAAAAACTCGTCGCTGCTGGCATAGGGTTCCCGAGCGTCCGATGGCGTATATTGCGTTACCTGGTGACCCAATTGATGCGCAGTTGCAACCAAGCGCGCGGCGATGCTGAGAAAAATCCGCCGGTACGGCTCGTCAGACCGGTTAGGAATATCCGGCGCGGTGGCGGCTAATTGCTTGACTTCGTCGCTGATCTGCACCAATCGTTCGGCCAGACTCATGGAACGGCCGATTTTAAGCACGGCATCGATGTAATAATCCAACGCCACCGACGATTGACGTTCCACAGCTTTCAGCATTACTTCATGCGTAACGAAAGGATTGCCATCGCGATCACCGCCGATCCAGCTGCCGATACGCAGAAATGAAGTCACTGCGGGGACATCGACGACCAAACGGCGCTCCAGCAAATCTTCGATTTTTGCGTAAATGTAGGGAATTTCGTTTAGGAAAGTGTAGCTGTAATAAGCCAGCCCGTTTTCTATTTCATCGTATACCGATAAACGCGTTGGCCGCAACATGCGGGTTTGCCACAACAATTGTATCGTAGCGCGCAGATTTTCTTCGTTATGACGCTCTTCGTTCGGGGTGAGCTCAGTGCGTGCACGCTCCTTCAACAGCCGCTCGATGGTTAATTGGCAATCCAATATGCTTCTGCGTTGCACTTCCGTCGGATGCGCCGTGAGAACCGGTGAAACGACGGCTTTTTTAAAAAAACCGGACAAAACCGCACGTTCGTTGCCTTTTGCCAGCACACGCTCCAGCGCCAATGTCACACTGCCCGCCTGCGGCGGCGATCCGGCGCGCAGATGCGCACGCCGCCGCCGGTTATGATGCACATCCTCCGCGATATTGGACAGCAATGAAAAATAACTGAACGCACGAACGACGGGCAGCGAATCCTTATCGCTCAATTGCTTGAGTATCGCATTCAATTCCTGCCGGGCTTTGGGATCTTGATCGCGGTGAAAGCGAATCGCGGTTTGACGAATATTTTCGACTAATTCAAACGCGGCGTCGCCTTCCTGTTCCCGCAGCGTATCGCCCAACATGCGGCCCAAAAACCGTATATCTTCGCGTAGCGGTAAGTCTTTATCGTCTACGAAATTGTTTTTCACACCATTGTTTTCTGAATCCGTAATACTCATTGCTTACCTATCCACGATTAAAATGAATCCAGCGCATCCCTGCGACGAGCCAAGTCCGTACCGGCCATGCTAAAATGTTTAGCAGCGAAAGTTTTTGTAATTTTTTCATTTTATATTATTAATGCTCAATTCACTTTTATCTCCACAGAAAATCGTCATCGCTTCGCGGGAAAGCTTGCTCGCTATGTGGCAAGCCAAGCATATCCAGAAACGTTTGAGCGGATTATACCCGCAAACTGAAATCAGCATACTTGGCATGACAACGCGCGGCGACCAAATATTGGATCAGTCGCTATCCAAAATCGGCGGCAAGGGATTGTTCATCAAAGAACTTGAACAAGCGCTGGAAGATGGCCGCGCCGATATTGCGGTGCATTCCATGAAAGACATGCCGATGAACGTGCCCGACGGATTCGCGCTGGCTGCTATCACAGAACGGGAAGACCCTCGCGATGCTTTCGTTTCCAATCGCTACCGCAGTTTGAACGAACTACCGGAAGGCAGTATCGTCGGCACCTCCAGCTTACGGCGCGAAAGCCAGTTGCGGGCACAATTTCCGCATCTTAAAGTGGAGCCTTTGCGCGGCAACGTACAAACCCGGCTGAGAAAGCTCGACGAAGGACAATACGCCGCGATCATTCTGGCGGCAGCCGGATTGAAACGGCTCGAATTGTCCGACCGCATTACCGCACTCTTGAGTCCCGAACAAAGCCTACCCGCAGTCGGTCAGGGCGCCTTGGGCATCGAATGCCGCTCCGATCGCACGGACCTTATTCAACTTATGCAACCGCTGCATCATCAGGAAACCGCTTTTTGTGTCGAAGCGGAACGCGCCATGAGCCGTGTATTGGGCGGCAGTTGCCAAGTGCCGTTGGGTGCGTTTGCCGAAATCGCCGACGGCACGCTGCAATTGCGCGGATTCGTTGCACAGCCGGACGGCAAACGCATCGTCAGCGATATGTTGAAAGGCGAACCGTCCACTGGAATCGCAATGGGTCAGCAGTTGGCAGAAAAGCTCATCAAACAAGGCGCCGATGAAATTCTGGCGACACTGGTTCCTGCCGAAGGTTGGAAATAGTATTGCCCGCAAACAAGCAACTTGCCGGTATGAATGTATTGGTCACGCGGCCAGCCCATCAATCCGCTTTTCTTGCCGACGGTATCCGTGCATTGGGCGGCAATCCGATTTTGCTCCCAGTGCTTGAAATTACCGATGTTGCCGACTTAAGTCCTGTCAACAACCTCATAAGCCGTCTGCACGAATTCGACTGGGCCGTATTCGTCAGCCCCAATGCCGTTAACAAGGCATTGACACTGATTACCCAGCAGCACACTTTGCCGCCGCAGTTGAAAATTGCGGCCGTCGGCAAAGGAAGCGCGGATACATTGCGGCAGTATGGCATCAACGAGATACTCATCCCTGCAGAGCAATCGGATAGCGAAGGATTGCTGAAGTGCGTGGAATTGCAAAATATGACCGGTAAACGCGTGGTCATTTTCCGTGGCAACGGCGGCAGGCCGTTATTGGGCGACACGCTCAAAGCGCGCGGCGCACAGGTCGAGTACGCCGAATGTTATATCCGCAAAATGCCCGAGATCGATACCGCGCCGCTATTAGCCGCATGGTCGCATGGCAAAATTCATGCCGTAATCATTACCAGCAGCGAGGGATTGCACAATTTATTTGACATAATAGGCAAGCTTGGCCAACAATTACTGAAATTTACACCCGTTTTTACAGTTCATGAACGTATTGCCCGGAACGCCCAAAACTTGGGATTGGAAAAAGTTATTAAAGCGGCCCATACCGGAGATGAAGGTTTGCTTGAAAGTCTGCGGCGTTACTTTCCGGTTGCTAAATGATATGCAACAAAGCGACCCGAATGTAAACCTTAAAAAATAGAATGCCGACACGCTGCTCGGTTGCTTCGGCAATCGACAATCTATGGGTTAAACATTAACAATGATCGACTCTACTGCAATGAGGAGAATATATGAAAATGATATTTTGGCTATTGGCGCTATTCGCTGCTGCTGTAGCCGTTACACTGACCGCTAAAAATATAACCGGGCATGCATCGCTGTCGATGCCTCCCTATCAATTGGAATTGCCGCTCAATGAGTTTATCGTTGCGGCGCTTGCAGCTTTTCTTGTTTTCTATGTGCTCATCCGGTTTATTTTAGGAGTTTTCGGCTATAGCAAAAAACACCGCCATAAGAAAATGGACGAAATGCTGCTATCAGGACTCAAGGCTTATTTCGAGGACGATTTTGCCAAAGCGCAAAAAAATGCAGCCGCTGCGCTCAATTTGGCCGATTCGTCAACAGCCAAGGCAATCAGTGCCGTTATTGCGGCACGATCGGCACAGAAGCTTGGCGATATCGGCTCGCGCGATCGATATATCAACACCGCGATCAGTCAGGCTCCCGACGAAAAATCATTGTGTTTGGCCGCCAAAACCGAGTTCCAATTAAGCCAGGGACAACATCAAGAAGCGCTTGCCAGCTTACAATCGCTATATGCAGAGGGCGGATTGCAGTCATCTGCTGTTTTAAGGCTTGAGCTGCAAGCGCAGCAACAGGCAGGCCATTGGGACGCCGTCATCGAATTGGCCAAAATGCTGGAAAAACGCCCATCAATCGACAAAACCGAAATACGGCAACTGAAACATGCCGCGCAAATTGAAAATATCAAAGCCAAAGCAACCGATTTACAAACGTTGAATCGATACTGGCAACACATTCCGCCATCAGAAAAAATGGACAGCAGATTATGCGCAGCGGCTACGCGCGCCTACATCAGTCTGGACAATTGCGCGATGGCCAATCAAATCATTGAACAGAATATACCCTATACTTGGAACGACGAATTGATCGAGCTTTATTCGTCATGTTTGGGAGATCACGTCAGCCGTCAAATCGAATGCGCCGAAGTTTGGTTGAGGGCGCAACCCAATAATGCGCAGTTGTTATTAACATTAGGCAGGCTTTGCACCTACTGCGAACTTTGGGGCAAAGCGCAAAATTATTTAGAAGCCAGCTTATCGGTCGTCCCAGGGCACAAAGCACACTTTGCATTGGCGCAGTTACACGAGAAATTAGGCAAACATGAGTTAGCCATGAATCATTACAACAAAGGCCTTGAGCTGACGCTGCAGCATCTGAAATAGGAAATAAGCGATTCAAGAAACAAGGGGATTACTGGTAGACGGCGTGAATACATCGGAGAAAAAAGCATTCTTAGATAAGTGCCGAAAATTGATAAAGTCATGGTAAGCGGCCTTTACCATGACCGGCGCGCCGCAAGCGTAAACTTGGCATTTTTCCAAACTTTGAAAATCCTGCATTACCGCTTCGTGCACTAAACCGGTTCTCCCTTTCCAATTATCCGATTCCAACGGTTCGGACAGCACCGGGATGAACGTAAAATTGCCGTACCGATTTTGCCAATCTTCGGCCAAATCCGCTAAATACAAATCCGCTTTTACACGAACACCCCAATAGAGCGTTATTTTGCGTTTGGTATCTCGGGTACCCTGTTGGTAAAAAATATGTTCGAGAATGCTCTTGATCGGCGCAAAACCCGTGCCGCTGGCCAGGAAAATTACGTCCATATCTTCCGGGGTATCGCGCAAAAAAAACGATCCGAGCGGACCGGTAAAACGCAGCATGTCTTTAACTTTCATGTTATTAAAGACATATTCGGTAAACGCACCGCCGGGATAGTTGCGTACATGCAGCTGTAAAAACTCGTCGTCGTGCGGAGAATTTGCCAAAGAAAAACTACGGCGCTTACCATCCTTCAGCAAAATATCGATATACTGACCCGCCAAAAACTGCAACCGTTGATTGGCGGGTAATTTCAGAGAAAGAATCATGACATCGGGTGCAACACGCTCGAGTTTCTGCACGCGGCATGGTAACGTCTTGATTTCTATCCCTTTGGTCGCACTGATTTCATGGCATTCGATCACCAAATCGGACAATGGGGATGCACAGCAAAAAAGCGCGTATCCATTGCGCTTCTCTATATCGGTCAACGCTTCTTCGCTATGGCTGCCATAATGCACCGTACCCTCAACAATTTTGCCTTTACAAATTCCGCAAGACCCATTGCGACAACCGTAAGGCATCGAGAAACCTTCGCGGAGGGCTGCTTCCAAAATTGTTTCGCCAGCTTCAACTTGCAAAACATGCTCGCTTGGTTTGATAATGATTCGATACGACATTGAAAAGCCGACAAATAAAAAATTTAGTGATTTAAAATGAACAATCTATATAAAAAAACCATACTCATTGTCGGTTGTGGCGATATTGCTTTCAGAACAGTCCCGCTGCTCCGACAGCATTACCGAATCCTTGGCTTATACCGTAATCAAGAAAATGCCCGCCGGTTGCGGGCTCATGGCATCATTCCAATTTTTGGAGATTTAGATTTCCCGAAAAGTCTTGAGAAACTTGCGGGAATTGCACATGCGGTCTTACACCTGGCACCCCCACCCAACCAAGGATTGCGAGATCCTAGAACCTTGCATTTGCTATCCGCGCTGAGTAAGCACACCCAAATGCAAAGCGCGATTTTACCACAACGCCTTGTCTATATCAGCACCAGCGGTGTTTATGGAAATTGTCACGGACGATTGATCGATGAAACCGTTGCCATTCATCCGGAAAACGATCGCGCAATACGGCGTGCCGATGCGGAAAAACAAATTCGCGA
>SXJH01000082.1 GCA_005779435.1 Nitrosomonas sp.
GAAGGAAGAAGAGGACAGCGGCGGCGACGATGAAGAAGATGAGGATGAAGAGGGCGAAGAATCCGGCGGTGGAAGTGAATCTGCCGAAGCCCAGGAAGACGACGATGAGGATGAGGAGTAAGTGTCTGTCCGATTCGCATAGCTGGTAACAATGAAATTCTGGAGATGAGTTAATCTCCAGAATTTTTTTGTGCAGCAAAAAATAAAATTAGTATAACGATAGTAAAATTGAATCTAATTTTGCATTAAATTGCAAATCGCACCATAAAACATAGTAAGTTTTTCAAGTCTGCCCGATTTAGTGGGTGATTAGTCATAACCGCAGTGTTTTGTAGGCGGTTCAATTGGTAACTCTCTTACTATAATGCGACAACTTATAGAAGGGTCTCTAGTGTGGCAAACGAGTCACAAAGCAAAATATCACATCCTGGAAAACTGGGTTATAGCTTTAGGCGCAATCTGAACGAAAGGTTCATTGAGGCGTTTCTGTTTTTATCGGCTGCGCTTTCGATAGCGATAATGCTCGCTATTGTTGCAATGCTGGCGAAAGAATCGGTGGTCTTTTTTCAGCATGTATCGCTTTGGGATTTTTTAACCGATACGCAGTGGACGCCACTCTTTGACGATGCGCATTATGGCATCCTGCCACTGATTTCGGGAACGGTTGTAAGTTCGCTTATTGCATTGAGCGTGGCGCTTCCTTTAGGAACCATCATCGCAATCTATCTATCCGAATTCGCGCCATTTACCGTGCGTGAATTCGCAAAACCATTTCTCGAATTGCTGGGCGGTGTGCCAACGGTTGTATACGGTTACTTTGCGTTGTTGTTTGTGACTCCTCTGTTACAGATTATATTTCCGGAATTGCCAGGCTTTAATCTCTTATCCGCCGGTTTGGTGATGGGGATCATGATTATTCCGTATGTCAGTTCCATGACCGAAGATGCGATGCGTGCGGTTCCGATGAATTTGCGCGAGGGATCCTATGCCATGGGCGCAACGCGATTTCAAACCGCGATTCGGGTTGTTATGCCTGCGGCCTTCTCCGGCATTGCGGCAGCGTATATTTTAGGTATTTCACGTGCGGTGGGCGAAACCATGGTGGTGGCGATTGCTGCAGGCATGCAGCCCAATTTGACGTGGAATCCGATGGAGCCAGCGGCTACAATAACCGCGTATATCGTTCAAGTCAGCCTGGGGGATTTGCCGCATGGAAGCATCGGCTATCAAACCATATTTGCCGCAGGCTTGACATTGTTGTTGATTACATTGGTATTCAATATCATCGGGCATATGCTCCGGAAACGATATCGGGAGATTTATTAACCGATGGCTCGGTTTTCTCAGTAGAGCGCATTGCCAATCCGGTCTGTAATATGAAAAATGTAAATGACATAGAAGAAATAAGAAAGATTATCAGCTTGCATAAAAGATGGGATTTCATCTTTATGATAGCCGGTGTTCTTGCGCTCATGATTGCGGTTTTAACGTTCATGGCGCTATTTGCGCATATGCTGATAGACGGAATGCCACGGCTGAATTGGGAGTTCTTTACCTCGTTCCCATCGCGCAGAGCGGAATCGGCAGGCATTTTGTCAGCTTGGGTGGGGACGACTTTGGTGATGCTGGTGACAGCCATAGCGGCGGTTCCATTGGGAATAGGGGCCGGTGTTTATTTGGAAGAATATGCACCCAAAAACTTATTCACCGAAATCATTGAGATTAATGTAACCAACTTAGCCGGTGTGCCGTCGATCATTTATGGCTTACTTGCATTAGGTTTGTTTGTTTATCAATTAGGTTTCGGGCAAAGTATTTTGGCGGCGGGTTTGGCGTTGGCATTGCTGATTTTGCCGGTGGTGATTGTAGCAACACGAGAGGCGATTCGCGCGATTCCGGTTTCTATCCGCGAAGGCGCTTATGCGCTCGGCGCAACAAAATGGCAAACGGTTTCCGATCATTTGTTGCCTTACTCTTCCGCCGGTATTCTCACGGGGATCATTATCGGCTTGGCGCGCGCAATCGGTGAAACAGCGCCGATAATCACCATCGGAGCATTGACATTTATTGCTTTTCTGCCACCCTCCCCAATCAAGCAAGAATTTCCTTATGTTTCTTTTGAATGGTTAACGGCGCCTTTTACTGTTATGCCGATCCAAATGTTCAACTGGGTATCGCGTCCGGAAGAGGCGTTTCAATTGAATGCCGCCGCCGCAGGATTGGTTCTGGTGGTTATGACATTGACGATGAACGGGTTGGCGATTTATTTGCGCTACCGGATGCGAAAAAATATTAAGTGGTAATATGCAAAATAATACTGAACAAAGCGAAAACGCTACAGCATATAAATCCGAAGTCAGAAATCTCAATTTCTATTACGGTGAATTCAATGCGCTAAAAAACATCGATATGGTGTTGCACGATAAAAAGATTACTGCGCTCATCGGCCCGTCCGGGTGCGGGAAATCGACATTTCTGCGCTGTTTTAATCGTATGCACGACCTGTACTCGGGCAATCGGTATGAAGGGGAAATTATTCTGCATCCGGACGATGTCAACATATTGGCCGCCAATGTCGATCCCATCGAAGTGCGGATGAGGATAAGCATGGTGTTTCAGAAACCGAACCCGTTTCCGAAATCGATCTATGAGAATGTCGCTTACGGTTTGCGCGTAAGGGGAATCAGACAAAGAGCCATCCTGGATGAAAAAGTGGAATCGGCATTGCGCAATTCCGCTTTATGGGACGAGGTGAAAGATCGTTTGCACGATCTTGCTTTTAATCTCTCCGGAGGGCAGCAGCAGCGGCTCTGCATCGCGCGTGCATTGGCGACCGATCCGGAAATATTACTGTTCGATGAACCCACCTCGGCATTGGATCCGATTGCGACCGCAAGCATCGAGGAATTAATTACCGATTTGAAGAGCAAGGTAACGATCCTGATCGTTACGCACAACATGCAGCAAGCAGCCAGGGTTTCCGACTACACGGCTTATATGTATCTGGGTGAATTGATCGAATTTAATGTGACGGATACCATTTTCATCAAGCCGAAAAATAAACAAACGGAAGACTATATCACCGGCAGATTCGGTTGATCGATCGGTGGTTTCGATCGCGAATGCCATTGTTCCTCATTAAGATTTTCTAATCGCAATTAAACTGTAGATTCAATTAATCATGACCGTACGTACCCGCTTTGCACCCAGCCCAACCGGTTATCTTCATATCGGCGGTGCGCGCACTGCTCTGTTTTCCTGGGCTTATGCGCGCAAGCACGGCGGTAAATTCATATTGCGAATCGAAGATACCGATCTGGAGCGCTCAACGCAACAATCGATCCAGGCGATTCTGGACGGCATGGCATGGCTTGCATTGGATTACGATGAAGGACCGTTTTATCAAATGCAGCGATTGGCGCGCTATCACGAAATCGCCGAATACTTATTGCAAAATAACCAAGCGTATTATTGCTATGCGAGCAAAGAAGAGCTGGAGGAAATGCGCGAGCAGCAACTGGCAGCCGGTTTAAAGCCTCGTTACGATGGCCGTTGGCGCGACAGTAAAAAAATGCCGCCTGCGGGCGTCAAGCCGGTGCTGCGGTTTAAAAATCCGCTGGACGGACATGTCGCATTCAACGATCAAATCAAGGGACGGATTACCGTTGCCAATAGCGAATTGGATGATTTGGTATTGCTGCGCGGCGACGGTGTGCCGACTTATAACTTCAGCGTGGTTGTCGACGATCTGGATATGCAAATAACACACGTGATACGCGGCGATGATCATGTCAATAACACACCGCGTCAGATCAACATCCTAAAAGCGCTCAATGCATCCTTGCCGGAATATGCGCATGTGCCGATGATATTGGGTGCCAATGGGGAACGGTTATCCAAACGCCACGGCGCGGTATCGGTGATGCAATACCGCGACGACGGTTATTTGCCCGAGGCGCTGCTGAATTATCTTGCGCGATTGGGATGGTCGCACGGCGATGAGGAAATTTTTAGCCGCGAGCAGTTGGTGGAATGGTTCGATCTCGCGGCGATTAGCCGCTCACCGGCCAAATTCAATCCGGAAAAACTGCAATGGATTAACCAGCAATACCTAAAAAGCGCCGATAATGGGCGGTTGGCTGAATTGGCTACCCCATTTCTGGCAAAAGACAATTGCAACATCGCCGATGGACCGGATTTGATACCTGTCGTGGACTTGTTGAAAGAGCGCGTCAATACCATTGAAGAATTGGCGGATGCCGCCGTTTATTTTTACCGACCGTTAGAACCGGCCGGTGAATTGAAATCGGTGCACTTCACGGCAGAAGTCAAACCGATACTCGTGGATTTAATGGCAAGATTCAATCGAATCGAATGGACGCGCGAAACGATTCACCAGGAAATCAAAGCCGCAGCAAAGCAATACGACGTCAAATTACCGAAGATCGCCATGCCGCTTAGAGTGATGGTCACCGGCGAAGTCCACACCCCTTCGATCGATGCGGTGCTGGCATTATTAGGCCGCGAGGAAACGCTTGCGCGAATGAATTGCCGCCTTGGCGATTTCCCGGAAGCGTAACGTATAACGCGAGAATCAAGCACGGCAACGGCATCGCCTCACCTCGAAGGTAAAACAAATTTGCCGGAAAGCGATATCTGGTTTATTCTTGCCCCCGCATCGAAAGCAATTGCAGGAGAAATGACCGAGTGGTTGAAGGTGCACGCCTGGAACGCGTGTGTAC
>SXJH01000083.1 GCA_005779435.1 Nitrosomonas sp.
ATCTGGGAAAAATTTCCGCAACCGGAGTTTATCTCGGCAATCTTAGCGGACAGCGCACCGCATGCGGATATCGCGCTTTTTTGCCTGCCGGTCAATCCGCATCGCGAGGTGGCACAGCAAATCGCACCGCTGCTGAAAGATTCCTGCCTGTGTGTCAGCATCGCCAAAGGCCTGGACGAATCGGGCAAAACCGCCGCGCAAATCTTCGCAGAAAACTTACCGGCACAACAGCCTTACGCGCTGCTATACGGCCCGATGATTGCCGAGGAAATCCGCGCCGGACGCGATGCATTTGCGCAAGTGGGTTGCCACGATAGGACGTCATTTGAAACATTGTCCATGTGCTTTCAGCACACAGCCTTGTATCTCGAACACACTTTCGATATTCCCGGCATCGGTTGGTCGGTGATTTTAAAGAATGTCTATGCCATGGCATTCGGCATCGCCGACGAACTCCAACTCGGCGACAACATGCGCGGCTATCTCGCGGTGGCGGCACTGCGCGAACTGAATCAAATCGCGCTCTCGATGGGCGGCCAATCCGGCAGCCCCTATCATTTGGCCGGACTGGGCGACCTGATCACCACAGCCACCAGCGAGAGCTCGCACCACCATGAATTAGGCCGAAAATTGGCCCGAGGGGAAACGGAAAGCATCGTCGGCGAAGGGCCGCACACGCTGGCGATGATCAAGCAACACCGACTCTTTGACGCAGTGCAATATCCGCTGTTTCAATTGATCGATGCCATCATTCAGCACCCGCGCAATGTGCGCGGCAAGATCCGGGATTATCTTGAACTTGGCAGAGGGGATTAGCAAAGGAAACACTGAATTATCGGCTGTACGAGCGAATCGCTTCGTTGCGTGATACTCGTTCGCCGAATGAATCAGCGTTTCCTTGTGTTATCACTTGCCGCGCATAAACAGTTTATCCAAATCGGCCAGGCTGGTTTCGAACCAAGTCGGTCTGCCGTGGTTGCATTGGTCGGCGCGTTCGGTTTTTTCCATGTCGCGCAGCAACGCGTTCATTTCTTCAACGGTCAATTTGCGGTTGGCGCGCACGGCGCCGTGACAGGCCATGGTGGCGAGCAGTTCGTTGCGCTTGGCGGTGAGAATCCGGCTTGCGCCGTAGTCATGGATTTCACGCAAGATGTCATGCGCCAATCGCGCAATATCGGCGTGTTGCAATGCAGCAGGTACTGCACGGACAGCCAATGCCGTCGGCGACAGCACGGCGATTTCAAAACCCAGTTGCGCAATCGTTTGCGCATGTTCTTCGGCCACGGCGACTTCCAGGCTATCGGCTTGGAAAGTGACCGGAATCAACAGCGATTGCGTGGCTACAGCTTGATCGTCGAATGCTTGCTTGAGTTTTTCGTACAAAATGCGCTCATGCGCGGCGTGCATGTCGACCACCACCAAGCCGCGCTCGTTTTGCGCCAATATGTAAATGCCGTGCAGTTGCCCCAGCGCAAACCCCAGCGGATGCATTTCCGGTTGTTCTTGCGCCGCTTCCGCCGCAACGGGTGCGTTTGTTTGCGCTATCGGCCGATCGGCTGCCGTACGCAAAGGCGGCGCATCGGTATTCGTCTCCGGGCCAAATAGCGCGCGATAAAAACCGGACGGTTGCGCTGCGGCCCTCGGTTGAGGAAAGTTTGATTTAGGATAGGCGGGAAACGAACGAGCGTGCTGCTCGGCCGGTTCAACGCTTGTTTCGCGCCCCGGCGCCGCCAACGCTTTGTTGATCGCATGAAAAATGAATTGATGCAGGGCGCGCGATTCGCGAAAACGGACTTCGGTTTTGGTCGGATGCACGTTGACATCGACATTTTCCGGATCGATGTCCAGAAACAACACAAAAGCCGGATGCCTGTCCAAATGCAATACATCGCGGTACGCCTCGCGCAACGCATGCGAAATCAGCTTGTCGCTGACAAAACGGTTATTGACGAAAAAATACTGCGCATCGCGCGATGCACGGGCATAAGCGGGCAATGCCACCATGCCGCGCAACTGCATGCCGGCGGATTGTTCGTGCACTGCTGCGGCCATTTGTCCGAATTCTTCGCCCAGTATCGCTGCGATTCGCTGCGTTGCATCGCTGGCGCGCAATTGGTGGCGCACTTTTCCGTTATGCTGCAAAACGAACTCAATGCCGCATTGCGACAGCGCGATGCGCTTGAACACTTCCTCGCAGTGCGCAAATTCGGTGGCGTCCGATTTGAGGAATTTTCTTCTGGCAGGGATGTTGAAATACAGCTCATTGACATCCAGGACAGTTCCCCGTGTCAGCGCGGCGGGCGCGGGTTGCGAAACCGCGTTGCCTTCGGCGTGGATTTGCCAGGCATGTTCTTGTTGCGCATGCTGGCTGGTCAATGTCAGCTTGGATACGGCGGCGATACTGGCCAAAGCTTCGCCGCGAAATCCGAGACTGGCGATGCTGTATAAATCGTCCAGCGTGCCGATCTTGCTGGTACTGTGCCGCGTCAACGCCAATAACAACTCATCCTTGGCAATGCCGCCGCCGTCATCGCTGACGCGAATTTGCTTGATGCCGCCTTGTTGCAGTTGCACGGTGATTTTCCTGGCGCCCGCATCGACGCTGTTTTCCAGAATCTCTTTCAACGCCGAAGCCGGACGCTCAACCACCTCACCGGCGGCGATTTGATTGATCAATAATTCGGGGAGCGGTTTAATGGCTGGCATGGACGAACGAAAACGGCAAAAATTGCGATTATAATGCGGAAGCGGATAGTTCCAGGCACTTTATGGCAGAATCCACCCCAAAGTACACGAACAAGCTCAACAGCGCCCGGTTCTCAATGAACGGGGTTGATAAAAAACTCGCGCATCAGGAAATCTTCCAATCCGGCAGTGTCTTTCTCGCGCGCCGACAATACGACGACGCGATGCAGGCGATGCGATTCCCAGTTGAAATCTTCTTTGTAATATTCGCGGATCAATTCGATCATGCGCCGGATGATCGCGCGCTCAACGCTGCCATCCGGCCCTGCGGTGACTTGAACCATTTGCAAACGCGGATTGCTTTGCCCGGTAGTCCACGCACGGAACGAAAATTCGGCTGTGCGCGGACCGATACGCTGGATCTGAAAAATACCGCTGGTGCCGGGGTTTTGTAAATTGCGCCGGATATTGGCCATGCGGATTTCATCCGCCGTGGGTTGCTTGGCGGTGTTAGACGGCATGGCCTCCGAGTCGTCGAACAATCCCTCGGCGTGGCGGCGCGCTTTGGCCCGATTGATGAACTCGGAGAGATCCGCCGGGGCTTCCGCCGCTTCTTCGCGCGCTTTGGTTTTGGCGACTTCCTGTTCGGGTATCGGCGCGTTAGGTTTGCTCGGCTGCACGGCAGCCTTGGGCTTGGTTTGCGGGCGCGAAGCCGGGGTCTTTGCCGGTGGCGGTTGTTTCGGCGCCGGTTTTGCTTCCGTTACTTTGGGCTGCTCCGGCGTTGGCGTGCTGGGCGGAGCAACCGGCATCGATGTGTTTGCTTCTTCGGATTCGTTCAAGTCGATAAAACTTGCCGCAATGGGAGGCGGCGTGTCGATTTCCACTTCCGGCATCGATAGAAAGAAACCGATGCCCCAAATCATCAGCAGCCAGATAAGCGCAGCCAGCGGCAGCGGCCACCACAGGCGAATTTCTTTCGATCGGGATCTTGCTGCCATACCGTTTTGCGTTATTTGTGCTTCACCGCGATCAAAAATTGCTGCGCACCGGCAGCGCGAGCCCGCAGCATGGCTTGCACGACGATGCCTTGCGGCGCTTCGTTGTCGGCGGATACGATCAGCTTCTGTTTGGAATCGGCGAGCAGCGGTTTGAGCGTGGTTGCCAGCGTGTCCAGTGTAACGGCCGTTTGGTTGACGAAGATCTTGCTGTCTTTGGTCAATGTCAATGTCACCGGTTTTTCCGCAGTCAATTTCTCGGCTTGTCCTTCGGGCAAGTCTACTTGCAGCGAATCCAGCTTTTGCATCGATAAAGAAGCGAGCATGAAGGTTGCCAGCAAGAAAAACATCACGTCGATCATCGGAATGATCTCGATCTTGCCTTTCGAGATGGAGCGGGATTTACGCAGTTTCATCGGTCGTTTCCTGCTGATCCCGGCGGATATTGTCGATCAATCGCGTGCCCAATCGCTCCATTTCGTCCATGGTCAGCGACTGCAGGCGGGAAAAGAAATTGAATCCGAATAAAGCGATCAATGCGATGACCAGTCCGACCACCGTCGCGATCAGCGCTTCCGCAACACCGCCGGTCACTGCGGTTGGATTGACGACGCCTTCGCTGCCGATTACTTGGAATGCGGTCATCATACCGATCACGGTTCCGACCAGACCCAATAACGGCGCTGCCGTCACAATGGTCTCCAGCACCCATAGCCGCCGCGCCAGCGCTTCCTCGATGATTTGCGCTTCGTCGGCTGCGCGGGATTCGGTCCACCAAGCGGGTTGATGGCGATTGGAAATGACCACTTCGAAAAAGCGCTTGTAATAATGACGGCTATCCAATCCGGAGAGTATTTTTTCCAGATCGTTCCATTTGAAACCATAGGTTTCGACCAGATTCAGCAAATCGTTGGAGAGGCGCGCATAGCGCCAATAGACAAATGCTTTTTCGAGCATGATCGCCATGGCGACAATACCCAGCAGAACCAATGGGATGATAATAATTCCACCAAGCTTTAACATGACCCAGGCTTGATTCAATTCTTCCATTATATTTAACTCCAGATTAAGGCTATTCATAAGGCTGCAAATTGCAAACGATCGGTACGGATTAGATCAGGATTGAGCATACAGAGTGCTGAGGATATGTCTATATCGCCGTGTAATTTCATCGAAAATTGTGCAAAAAGGCTTGGCGCTCCAAGCCGGACAACGAACAACTGTTAAGAATAGTGGAAAACTTCAGCGGTTGAAACTGTTTAGTGGCAAAATAGATCGCTTATGCCGCTTTGTTGCGGAAATGCACGAAGCCGATGCAATTTATTCTTTGTTAGCCAAGTAAATCTCGACCGCAACGGTTGCACTCATCAAAGGAACACTATGGCCAGGCAAGCAGCGCCAAAACCGGAAGAACCCATCGAGAAGCAACTGTGGAAAGCGGCGGACAAGCTGCGCAAGAACATCGATGCGGCGGAGTACAAACACATCGTGTTGGGGTTGATCTTTCTCAAGTACATTTCCGACGCCTTCGACGAGTTGTACGAAAAACTCAAAACCGGAGATGGTGATTACGCGGGTGCCGACCCGGAAGACATGGATGAATACAAGGCGGAAAATGTGTTCTTCGTGCCGCTCGAGGCGCGCTGGTCGCACCTGGTCGCCAAAGCCAAACAGCCAACCATCGGCACCGTG
>SXJH01000011.1 GCA_005779435.1 Nitrosomonas sp.
CCACGCCGATCCCGCGCACGCTGTCGATGAGTTATTTCGCCGATTTGGACGTATCGGTTATCGATGAATTGCCGCCAGGCCGCTCGCCCATCGTCACCAAATTGATCGCCGACAATCGCCGCGACGAAATCGTTGCGCGCATTCAGCACGCTTGCCGCGAGGGCAAGCAAGTGTACTGGGTGTGCCCATTGATCGAGGAATCCGAAACTTTGCAACTGCAAACCGCAATGGACACTTACGAAACGCTGCGCGCGATCTTTTCCGGATTAACCGTCGGTTTGGTGCATGGCCGTTTGTCCGCAGCGGAAAAAAATGACACGATGGCGCGTTTTAAACAAGGAGAAATTCAACTGCTGGTGGCCACGACGGTGATCGAAGTCGGCGTGGATGTGCCCAGCGCTTCCTTGATGGTGATCGAAAACGCGGAACGGATGGGATTGTCCCAGTTGCATCAATTGCGCGGCCGCGTCGGGCGCGGCTCGGAAGCCAGCATTTGTATTTTGATGTTTCAGCAACCGCTTTCCGAAATAGCGCGCAAACGGCTCAAAATTATTTTCGAGCATACCGACGGTTTTGAAATTGCGCGCCAGGATCTTCAGTTGCGAGGTCCCGGAGAGTTCCTCGGTGCGCGCCAGAGCGGCGTTCCGATGTTGCGATTCGCCGACCCGGAACAAGACGGCGACTTAATTGCCGCCGCACAAACTGCCGCCGACATGTTGCTAGACGATTATCCGATACTGGCGCAACAACATATTGCGCGTTGGTTGGGTGACAAAACCGAGTATTTGCGGGTATAAACAAAATGCATCGACGGAACCCATTGGCCGATAATCGCTCTAAATTGCGATTCGCTCGTGCAGCCAATAAATCAGTATTTCCTTTACTTTATTTTATTTTCTACAACAACCTATTATTCATGATGAAAACAAGCTCGTATCGAAAACATTCCGATCGTTTCCCGGCCATCGGCAAACGATGCGGCGCCATGCTGCTGTGCGTTGCGCTTGCGGCGCCTGCTTATGCCGACAACGAATCCATCAAGCATCTTCAGAAAACCGCCAGCATCTCGTATGACAAGATGATGCAGGCCAAGCAATCCGCCGATAACGCCGCTAAGGATGCCGCCTTCGCAGAAAAAAAGCTTGCATCGTTAAAACGGAAATTAGCGCTTGCCGAACAAGAATACGCATCCGTCCGGGAAAAATCGGATCAGGCCGGATCGGCGCTAGCGCGCGCCACCCAACAATGGAAGCAAGCCAGCGACGCATTGGCGCTCGAATGGAACAAAGATGGCGAATCGAGGTAGCGGCCGCAATCGAACGATCATATCGGGGCTTGACCAACCGCTTTTCCTATAATTAATGCAGAAGATTACTGACAAGCGATAAAAAATAAATTAGCATTAATACCCCTGCACTCAATGCAGGTTTTTGATAACAACACGCAACAAAATGATTAAGAATACAAAATATGAAAAAAGACGTAGTATCACACAATATCGCAAATATAGCGGCACTGCACGACTCGGCCTCGGATGCTTGTGCGCTGCTGAAAATACTCGCCAATCGGGATCGGCTGTTGATTCTGTGCGAACTTAGCAAAGGCACCCGGAACGTGGGCGAACTGGAAGAAATATTAAACATTCATCAACCGACGCTTTCCCAGCAATTGACCGTTTTGCGCGAAGAAAATCTGGTCGCGACAAAACGTAAGGGCAAATATATTTATTACAGTCTGGCAAGCCGCGAAGCGGCCAAGGTTATGGAAACGCTGTCTTATCTATATTGCGAAAATCAGACTGGCTGAAACATAAAGCATTAATCGATTGCCGACGAAAGGAAATCATATTGGCTTTTCATAGTATCAAGATGGATCACCGGTTATCCGTTTCCGGTCAGATCGGTATCGACGACGTTGCCGAAATTGCTGCAGCAGGCTATAAATCGATTATCTGCAATCGCCCCGATCTAGAAGGCGGTTCCAATCAACCGACCAGCGAGGCATTGGAAAAAATGGCCGACTCGCTAGGCGTCGCATTCGTTTATTTACCGATCAAAATGGGCGGCATCACTCCCGAGCGGATTGCCGCCTTTCAAAAGCTGATGAACGAATTGCCCAAACCGGTGCTGGCATTCTGCGCCTCCGGCATGCGGGCGTCGGCGTTGCATCAAATGAGCCAACAGCTCGACCAAAGCGATGCGGATGAACAAGAACCGGTTGCAGCAGCTTGCAACTGGGGCAATGCATTCGATGTCGTTGTGGTCGGCGGCGGATCGGCAGGCATCGGTGTGACCGCCAGCCTGCTCAAGCGTCGCCCGGCTTTGCGCATCGCCATTATCGAACCGAGCGACAAACACTATTACCAACCGGCCTGGACATTGGTCGGCGCAGGCGCGTACGACATCGCCCGAACCGTCAAACCGACGGCGGAAGTCATTCCCCAAAATGCCGAGTGGATACAGACGGCCGTCAGCGGATTCGATCCCGAGCGCAACCATGTGCATTTGGCGGACGGTCGCGTGATGGGCTATCGCCAATTGGTGGTCTGTCCTGGAATTCGAGCCGCTTGGGAGAAGATTGAAGGACTGGAGAAAACGCTGGGCAAGAATGGCGTCACTTCCAACTATCGTTACGATTTAGCGCCTTACACGTGGGAACTGGTAAGAAACCTGCGCAACGGCAAAGCGATCTTCACCCAGCCGCCGATGCCGATCAAATGCGCAGGGGCGCCGCAAAAAGCGATGTACCTGTCTTGCGATCATTGGCTGCATGCGCAGCGCTTGCACGACATTCAGGTCGAATTTCACACTGCGACGGCCGTGTTATTCGGCGTGGCCGATTTTGTGCCGCCGCTGATGGAATATGTTAAGCGCTACCATGCCGGATTGTTTTTTAATTCCAATCTGGTGAGAGTGGACGGCGAACTCAAGCTTGCCTATTTCGAGATTAAGAATGCCGACGGCACCATCACACGCGAAGCAAAACCCTTCGATATGCTGCATGTGACGCCGCCGCAAACGGCGCCCGATTTTCTGCGCGACAGCCCTTTGGCGGACGCAAGCGGCTTTTGCAAAGTCAACGAAAAAACCCTGCAGCATACCGATTACCCCAATATTTTCTCGCTGGGCGATGCCTGCTCGTCGCCAAACACCAAAACGGCGGCCGCCGCGCGCAAGCAAATCGTCGTGGTAGCCGAGAATCTGCTGGCAGCCAAAGAAGACCGGGCATTGACGACGATTTACGATGGCTACGGCGCATGTCCGCTGACGGTGGAAAACGGCAAAGTCATTCTGGCCGAATTCGGCTTTGGCGGCAAACTGTTGCCGACGTTTCCGCTGGATCCCATGGTACCGAGGAAGCTCTACTGGTTTCTCAAGAAAACCGTTTTCCCCTGGATTTATTGGAATGCCATGCTCAAAGGCAAAGAATGGCTTGCCCGCCCCGGCAAATGAGTTTGCGTTAAACCGGTGGAAATCCTGCTGATCGGCGCATTTCTGGGTATTTTGATCGGCACGGTATTGGCGCTGACCGGCGCGGGCGGGACAATCGTCGCCGTACCTTTGTTGATGGCCGTTTTGCACTTAACCATTGCCGAGGCTGCGCCGATTGCATTGTTTGCCGTATGCCTGTCGTCGGGAGTAGCGGCCATACTCGCGCACCGGCAAGGCAACGTGCGTTACCGGGCGGCAGGGTTTATCGCAATCACCGGCATCGTGACGGCACCTTTGGGCATATGGCTTGCGCAGAGACTGCCGAATGTTCCGTTAATTATCGTATTTGCATCGGTTTTATGCTACGTTGCGATCAATATGTTGCGGCAGAGCAAACTGCAGCAAGATCGCGCAGATTTACCGTCCGATATCGCCTCAATCCCCTGTCAGTTGTCTTACGAACACGGCCGTTTGATATGGAATTGGCCGTGCGCCCGCGCCTTGGCGCTCTCAGGCGCAATCGCCGGTTTTTTGTCGGGATTGCTGGGCGTTGGCGGCGGTTTCGTCGTGATCCCGGCGCTGAGAAAAGCAACCGATCTGCCGATGCCATCGATCCTGGCAACCGCGCTTGCCGTTGTTGCATTGGTTTCCGCCACCGGTGTTGCTGCCGCAGTTTTTATCGGCAGCATAAATTGGCCGGTTGCACTGCCGTTTGCTGCAGGTGCGCTAACCGGCATGCTGATCGGACGGAAAATTGCCGGTCAGCTTGCCGCATCGAGACTACAACAGGGATTTGCCGTAGTCTTAATGGGTGTATCGATATGGATGATTGTCAGGTTGTTTTGATTGAACAGCCGATCGCGGCCAACGCTCAATTGAGCATGATTTCGCGCAATTTTTCTTCCAGCGGCGGACGCAAGCCGGTTTTGCGGGCTTCTTCAATGGCGGCTTCCGGATCGGCGCCTTTGCTTATTTGATAACTGGCCCACATCGCACTGGCACGATTACCCGAACCGCAATGAATCAAGATCGGTTTTTGCGCCGATTCGATCACTTTGGCAAATGCGGCAACTTGATCTTTGGTAATCCCCGCAACGGTCGTCGGAATATTAACGTACACCATACCCGCCCTATCGACCAATGCCTTTTCTTCGGACGTTCCTTCATTTTTAGTGCGTAAATCGATAACCGTTTTAAAACCGGTTGCTGCCAATGCCGGTATGCCGCCATCGATGATCATACCCGACAGCGCGATTTGCTCCGTTATGCGG
>SXJH01000084.1 GCA_005779435.1 Nitrosomonas sp.
CCGACCAGATCGAAGCCGGTCAATCCGCGCAAAATTGCCAACGCTTGCGCAGTGGAGAGCCCGCCGCATACCGGTGTGCCGGTGCCGGGCGCAAATGCCGGATCGAGGCAATCGATATCGAAAGTCAAATAAGCGGGACGGTTGCCGACCAATCGTTCGATTTCGCCGACCACGGCATCGGTGCCGTGCCGATGCATCCAAGTCGCATCGACGATGTGCATACCGAGAAAGTTATCGTTCCAGGTGCGAATACCGATTTGCACCGAGTGTCTGGGATCGATCAAGCCGTCGCGAATGGCTTTATAGAACATCGTACCGTGATTCAGCGAACTGGGCGAGCTGTCCGGCCAGGTGTCGCTATGCGCATCGAAGTGAATCAACGCAAGCGGCGCGCCGTATTTTTCCGCATGCGCTTTCAATAACGGATAAGTTATGGAGTGATCGCCGCCGAACGTCAACATACGCGCGCCGGATGCCATAATATGCCGAGCATGATCGGCAATGGCTTCGTGTATCGTCATCGGATTGTGCACGTCGAGATAGCAATCGCCATAGTCGATCACGGCAAGCTTTTCGAACGGATTGAATCCCCAAGGATAGGGTTTGAGCGAAGCAACTTCCGCCGACGCCACGCGAATGGCCTGCGGCCCCAAACGTGCGCCCGGGCGGTAGCTGGTTGCCAAGTCCAGCGGTATGCCGCTGATCGCCAGATCGACACCGCTCAAATCCTTGGTGTAATTGCGCCGCATAAACGACAATACGCCCGAGAAAGTCGGCTCATCCAGCATGCCGTACGGACTTTTCTGTGCAATGGCCCTGTCGATTTTCGTGTGATTATCGTCTGACACCATCAATCCCTCCGATTTATCGTTTTCCGAATGAATCAGCGTTTCCTCATAATCGGCTCATTATCGGTTATTTTGCCGCCAGCCGCCATAACGAGGTGGTTTCCGCCGCACGGGCGGCATGCAACGGATCGGCGGTATCCGAAACGCGCGGATGGCTGGGCTTGGTATCGGTTTTACCCAATACCTGCAACCCGGTCGCATCGATCATCGCCAATAATTCCTCGCGCGGCCGCAATCCCACATGCTCGGCAAAATCCGACAGAATCAGCCAGCCTTCGCCATCCGGCACAAGATGACCGCTCAACCCTTGCAAGAAACCTCGCAGCATGCGGCTGTCCGGATCGAAAATCGCGTGTTCGAGCGGTGAACTGGGCCGTGCCGGAATCCACGGCGGATTGCACACGACCAAGGCCGCTCGACCCGGTGGAAACAAGTCTGTTTGCATTAACTCAACCCGATCTGTCAGATTCAACCGCGCCAAATTGTCGCGCGCGCAATTCAACGCGCGCACATCATGATCGGTTGCAACGATACGTTGGATGCCGCGCAATGCCAATGCGGCGGCCAATACGCCTGTCCCTGTGCCGATATCGAATGCGACGGAGTGCGTCGCCAACAGTTTGTGCGGCGCAGCTTGCACGACCAATTTGACGTATTCGCTGCGAATCGGCGCAAAAACGCCGTAATGCGGATGAATTGCGATATCCAATGCCGGAACCGCAATGCCTTTCTTGCGCCACTCGTAAGCCCCGACCAACCCCAGCAACTCACGCAGCGAAACGACATAAGGCTCGGTAACCGGGCCGTACACCTCCATGCACGCCGCACGAACATCCGGTGCGCGGCGCAATGGAATAGTGTGGTCGGACGCAAAAGGAATCAACAATTTTTCCAAGATACGGGCGCGCTGCGATTGCGCCAGCCGATGGCGGTGAAAAACATCCGTAGGCGATAGCGTAACCGATGTTTTCTTGCGTTCCGGTTTTTTCTTATCCGCACGCCGCGCAATCGCTTGCAACAACAACCGCGCATTCTGAAAATCCCCGCGCCACAACAGTGCCGTGCCTTCGCAAGCCAAGCGGTATGCGGTATCGGCGGTCATGCGGTCGTCGATAACTTGCACGCGCTTCGGCGACATCAGGCCTTTTTCGCAACGCCAATGCGCGGATTTATCTTCGCCGCCTTCGTACCAACACAGCATCGAATCGTCCATCATTGAGAAAAAGCGGTGGGCACAGCAGGTATGCCGCGCAATTTGAAGCCGGGTTTGATGCCGCGTTCGTCGAACCAGCCCCGATTCATTTCCAGCGCATAGCGCACCGGCTTGCTCGAGCAATGCGAACGCTCGTCCAGCGGCTGCATATCCTTCAGATTGACAATCGCACCGTCGTCGCCGATGAATGCAATCGTCAACGGAATCAACGTGTTTCGCATCCAATAGCAGCGTATCTGCGGCGTTTCATAAACAAACAACATACCCTCATTAACCCCCATCGCGCTACGATGCATCAACCCGATGCTGTGCTCACGATGCGTTTGCGCAACCTCCGCCTGAATCACATACATACCCGCAATCAACTCAACCGTCGGCAAGCGCGGCTGCGGAGCCTCCTGCGCCATCGCATGACAAGCAATTATTCCCGCGACCAGAGCTGCCATGCCGCTTTGGCGTATCGTCTTTGTGTCATTAATCATCTATACGTTCTTTCCCACCTTATCGATAATCGATTCCTGCAGCGATTATGCCTTACTTACACTTTAAAAATAGGTTGAATCCATTTTTAAACTGCGGCAAAGCATTTGATCGATTCATCCAAGGCCGATGTTAAAATGCGGATTAGGCAATCAAAAAAGAACGGTTCCCAGGCACTATCATGAATGCAAAAATCCATCCCATCATTTTATCCGGTGGCAGCGGCACCCGGTTATGGCCGTTATCGCGCGCCAATTACCCGAAGCAGCTATTGCCGCTGACAAGTCCGGAAACCATGCTGCAGGCAACGCTGGCTCGCGCAGCCGCACTGCCCGATTCTCAGCCGCCGATCTTGGTGTGCAATACCGAACACCGGTTTTTGATCCAGGAGCAATGCGACGCGATTGCCATCGAACCCGAAGCCATTTACCTTGAGCCGACAGGCCGCAATACCGCACCGGCAATCGCGC
>SXJH01000085.1 GCA_005779435.1 Nitrosomonas sp.
AGGACCTGCGCCGATGATGAGTATGGATTGAATGTCGGTACGTTTAGGCATACTTTCTAACGAGTCGTTACGCAGTAATTGTTAGGGATTATTTTTACGCTGCCGCATCATTCGAATGAATTTATCAAACAAATAATCCGCTTCGTGCGGCCCCGGACTGGCTTCTGGGTGCCCCTGAAAGCAAAACGCCGGCTTATCGGCCAATTCGAACCCTTGCAGACTGCCGTCGAACAACGATACATGCGTGATGCGCGCCGTTGCGGGCAATGTATCGGCATCCACCGCAAAACCATGATTCTGGCTGGTAATGATCACTTTTCCGCTCGCCACATCCTGCACCGGATGATTGGCGCCATGATGGCCGAATTTCATTTTGACGGTACGCGCGCCGCTGGCCAGCCCCAGGAGCTGATGGCCAAGACAAATGCCGAATACCGGAATATTTTGATTGAGAATGGCTTGCGTCGCTGCAATGGCATAATCGCAAGGCTCCGGATCGCCGGGGCCGTTGGAAAGAAACACGCCGTCGGGACACGCCGCTAAAATTTCATCGGCTGGGGTTTGCGCCGGAAATACCGTGACCTTGCAGCCTCGTTGCGCCAACTTGCGCAAAATCGTACGCTTGATGCCAAAATCGAATGCCGCGACATGGTACTGCGGATTCTCTTGTGCCTGGAAACCCGATTCCAGCGACCACTCGCCTTCCGTCCATGTATACGATTGACTACAGCTGACCACCTTGGCAAGATCCATTCCCGCCAATCCCGGAAACTCCCTGGCCGCTTGCAATGCTTTGGCTTCATCGACTTCGCCCGCCATAATGCAACCGGCCTGCGCGCCTTTTTCCCGCAAAATGCGCGTCAGCTTGCGGGTATCGACTTCAGCGACGGCAACGACATTCTGCGCTTGGAGGAACTCGGATAAGGTATGGGTTTTGCGAAAACTACTCGCCGTCAACGGCAAATCGCGGATTACCAGACCCGCCGCATACACCTTGTCGACGTTGCCGGACTCGAAATCCTCCGAATTAGTACCGGTATTGCCAATATGCGGATAAGTCAATGTAATGATTTGCTGGCAATACGACGGGTCGGTCAAAATTTCCTGATACCCTGTCATTGCCGTATTGAAGGCGACTTCTCCGGTCTTAATTCCATCGACACCAATAGACACGCCACGAAGAATTGTTCCATCGGCAAGTGCGAGGATGGCGGGCGTGCTTTGTGACACAAAAAACTCCTTGGAAGCTGACAAGATATGGAAACAGACCCAGATCAACCAATCGTATTGGCCTGGCTTTGAAGGTGGAATTATACGTGAGAACGGTTTATTTTTCTACGCACCTGCGCAGCGATGACAAAAAAACGACCGGATTTTCAGGCAATTCATTTGCATTGATGCGAAGAAAACAGCTTATGATAAAACGCCAAGCGCTTGGGCTGGATCTTACCCTGCTGCGCGGCTTCTATTACGGCACAGCCCGGTTCGTTGATATGACGGCAGTTGCTGAATTTGCAGCGCCCGAAGTATGGCTGAAATTCAACGAACCCCCATGCCAGGTTTTCTTGCGCAATATGATTGAGTCCAAACTCCTGAAATCCGGGTGAATCGATAATCGCACTTTCCGCATCGAGCCGGTACAGTTGCGAATGTGTGGTGGTGTGACAACCGGAATCCAATGCCAAAGAGATTTCCGCAGTGGCGCGCTTGGCTTGCGGAATCAATGTATTGAGCAACGTGGATTTACCCATGCCGGATTGCCCGGCAAGAACACTCAAATGTTTTTTTAAGTAGGGCTGCAGCAACGAAACATCGTGCAATGCACTCAACACCAGCACGCGACAACCCAAATCCCGATAGCACGACAACATATCCATCGCTATTCGGGTCGGTTCGACCAGATCGGCCTTGTTCAACACAATCAGCACAGCGATATTCTCACTCTCAGCCGCAACCAGACAGCGATTGATCAATTCCTCGCTAAAACTGGGTATTGCAGCAACAACGACGATCACTTGCGTCACATTGGCCGCAATGATTTTTTCTTTGAATGCATCGCTGCGGTACAGCTTGGACGTACGCGGCTCTATCGCTTCGATAACGCCCTGCTCGTTTGCGGTGGGTCGATACTCAACCCGATCGCCGCAGGCAACGCCGCTTTTCTTGCCGCGCATGACGCACGAGATCGTTTCCCCTGCGCTTGTTTCAACCGTATAGTGCCTGCCGAATGCTGCGACGACTTGCCCGATCAAGGTTGCCGCACACTGCTTGGTTTTGGGAATACGAACGCTCAAATTGAAAACAACTTGTCGATTTTTGCTGCGCAGATAAAGTCATTCTCGGATAACCCGCCGATGGCATGCGTCATGTAAGTGACGACACATTGATTGTAACCAACCAGCATGTCCGGATGGTGATCCTCGCGATGAGAAATCCATGCCACCGCATTCACGAATGCCATGGTTTGGTAATAATTCTTAAAATGGTAGGTTTTAGTAATTTGCTTGTCCTGCCATTGCCAACCGTCCAATTGCCGCAACAAAACGGCGATTTCATCGCCGGATAGCGGCGGCACGCCGCCTTCGCAAGGCTTGCATTGTTTTGACGTCAAATCGCACCCGGCATTATTGTTCATACTTGCCCCTGATTTTGTAAATGCGCCACGCGAATCGACGCCGGCGGGTGCGAATCGTAAAATGCGGAATGCAAGGGATCCGGCGTAAGCGTCGCAGCATTGTCCTGATAAAGCTTAACCAGCGCATGTATCAAATCGTCGGCCGATGAGTTTTTCGCGGCGAAAGCATCGGCCTCGAATTCATGCTTACGCGAATAAATACTCGATATCGGATGCAACAAAAAAGTAAATACCGGCATCACCAGAAAAAACAGCAGCAGTGCCATTGCGGTTGACGGCACATGAGCAACCTGCACACCCAATCCTTCATAAAACCAACCCTGCTGCATCAAATTCCCCAAGATCCATAGAAAAGCCAAGCTCATCGCGAAAGAAATCGCGATGTGTTTGATCACATGGCGGTGTTTGAAATGCCCCAGTTCGTGCGCCAGCACTGCCTCGATTTCTCCCGGACTCAATCGCGCCAGCAAAGTATCAAAAAACACGATACGCTTGGTTTTGCCAAAACCGGTGAAATACGCATTGCCGTGATTGCTGCGGCGCGAACCGTCCATGACGAACAAGCCGCTGGCTTTAAAACCGCATTTATTCATCAACCGTTCGATGCGCGCCTTCAAAGTTTCGTCTTCCAGCGGAATGAATTTATTAAACAATGGCGCAATCCAGGTCGGAAAAATCGCAACCACGAACAGATTAAAAGCGATCCAGGCAAACCATGCATATATCCACCAGTTCTCGCCCATTTTTTCCATCAGCCACAAAACGCACAATAACAACGGCGCGCCCAGCGCCAACCCCAGTACGGCTTGCTTGATCAAGTCGGCGCAAAACATCGCCGGTGTCATTTTGTTAAAACCATATTGCGCTTCGATGACAAAGGTGCGGTAATAGCGCAAAGGAATGTCGGCAGCGCTCATGATCAATAGCACGCTGACGATCAGTGCCATGCCGTGCGCTAAAGAATCATCCAACCGGCTCGACCAAAATTCGCTCACAGCATTCAAACCGCCCCCCAAAGTCAAAACCAGCAACAACGCCACGTGCAGCACAATCTGCGGATAACCGGCACGCGTTTTGTCACAGGTGTAGTTTGCGGCTTTTTGGTGATCGGCCAAACTGATCCGGTCGGCAAATTGCTCCGGCACCTTGTCTTGATGCATCCGGATATAGCGGATATGCCTTATCGACAACCCGATCTGGATCAACGTGGTCAGTGAGAGCGCAATCAAAAAAATCAGTGTAAAACTTTGCATGGTGTTTCGCTTGGGATCAAAAGTTTTTGCCGTGACGTACTATCGGCGATATGACACAATTAAAAGCATTTCATTCAATTCAAAAAAGAGAAGTCATTATGGCACAAGATAGCAATAACCTCATCTGGGTAGACATGGAAATGACCGGATTAAATCCCGATAGCGACCGCATCATTGAAGTCGCATTGGTGATCACCGATTCGCAATTGAACACCGTCGCGGAAGGTCCGGTCTTGGTCGTGCACCAACCCGATGCGGTACTGGACGCCATGGACAAATGGAACAAATCGACACATTCCAAATCCGGCTTGATCGGCAAGATCAAAGCTTCCAGGCTCTCGGAAACCGATGTCGAAGCGCAAATGCTCGAATTTCTCAAACAGCATGTACCCGTCGGCGTATCGCCGATGTGCGGCAATTCGATTTGCCAGGACCGTCGTTTTATGGTGCGCACAATGCCGCAATTGGAAGCGTACTTCCATTACCGCAATCTGGATGTCAGCACCCTCAAAGAATTGGCCAAACGCTGGAAACCGGAAATCGCCGCCGGTTTTACCAAAGACAGCAAACATGAAGCGTTATCCGATATTTACGATTCCATCGCCGAGCTCAAGCATTACCGTCAGCATTTTATTATTGCCTAGGAGTCTATCGGACTTAAGGCTAATCTACTGCGCCAATGAGATAATGGCTCATATTTCCTTAATTTTTCGTTGTATAGATTCACTATGCGCCTCAAAATTAAGAAAATCCGCACTCATTCTCTCACTTGGCTCGCTACGATTGCTTAAGTCCGATAGACTCCCAGCAAATTATTTTCAGAACTTTCGTGCAATCTCTATTTCTAAAAAGCGGAAGTGCTTTTTTGCCTTTCATTTACTCATCATTTTGGAGAATCACGATGCGCGCTAACAATAATTTGATTTTCACCACGATTGGAGCCGTTCTTTTATTAAC
Source organism: Nitrosomonas sp. (assembly GCA_005779435.1). Taxonomy (GTDB): domain Bacteria; phylum Pseudomonadota; class Gammaproteobacteria; order Burkholderiales; family Nitrosomonadaceae; genus Nitrosomonas. Next base: position 4,846 of record SXJH01000085.1, read on the forward strand.
GCTCAACACCACAACAGTTTTGGCGAGCGATGCCGCCAAAGAGGACAAACATCAGCATCACACCGCAAAAACCGCCGATAAAAAACCCACCGACAACCACGAACATCAAGGCCATCAGTGCGATCATAAAATGTCATCCGTCGACACCGACAAAGACGGCAGGATCAGCAGAGAAGAATTCATCAAACACCACGAACTGATGTTCGACAAGAAAGATAGCAACAAAGACGGTTTCCTGGATGAATCGGAAATGCATCATATGATGGGGCATAAACATAAGCATATGCACGACCACGGCAACCAGAGCAAGGAAGGTGGCCATGCCCATAGCAGCGATTCTAAGAAATAAAAGAGTACTGCACTGACGCTGACAATTACCGGTTCTCTCCTTTCCGATAGTTGTCAGCGTTTTTTATCGAACACTAATGCCGCAATCCGCTCGGCGCTCGTATGGGCGCTTTTTGTTCCAGTGGTTGCGGATCCAATATGGCAACGGTCAAGCCGTCGTCGGTGAAATACCTCTTTGTCACGGCGCGAATTTGATCGGATGTTACCGCCTTCAATTTTTCCAATACCGTATCGATATCGCGGAAAGACAATCCTATGCTCTCCATTCTGCCAAGCTGCATCGCTTGCGATTGAATCGAGTCACGCTGATAGACATGACTCGCGACAACTTGCGCTTTAACGCGCGCCAGTTCTTCTTCCGTCACACCTTCCACGATGATTTTTTCGATTTCTCCACGCAAAGCGCGCTCCAAATCCTCCACCGTTTTGCCTTCGCTCGGCACTGCGCTGAGAAAGAAAATGCTCGGCCCGCGCGCCATAGCACCGTAGCTTGCATTAACCGCATTGGCAACTCGACTGTCGCGTACTAACGATTTGTTCAGTCTGGCCGAAGCATGGCCGTCCAAAATACCCTCCAAAATCTCCAATGCATAAGGCTCCCAATCCGCGCCGACATGCCGGATGGCGGGCGCGTGATAACCCATGATCACATAAGGCAGCTCCGCAGGCGCTTTAACAACGATCCGCTTGGTTCCTGTTTGCGGCGGCTCGGTTTGCGGCTTGCGCGCATGCAATGGCAACACCGGGTGCGTTTCGATTGCACCGTAATGCTTTTGCACCAATCGGTACACTTCTTGCGCATCGACATCGCCGACAACCACCAATACTGCATTGTTCGGCGAATACCAGCGGTCGTACCACTCCTGCGCATCCTCCACGCGCATATTTTCCAGATCGTTCATCCAGCCGATGATCGGATTTCTATACGGATGCGCTTGAAAAGCGACCGCCATCATTTTTTCGTACACC
>SXJH01000086.1 GCA_005779435.1 Nitrosomonas sp.
GGTGCCCTTGAATTCTTCGTAAATCACATCGTCCATACGCGAACCGGTATCGATCAATGCAGTAGCAATAATAGTCAGCGATCCACCCTCCTCCACGTTGCGTGCGGCGCCAAAGAAACGCTTGGGACGCTGTAATGCACTGGCATCGACACCGCCGGGCCGAACCTGGCCGGAAGCGGGAACCACCGTATTATACGCACGTGCCAGCCGGGTAATCGAATCGAGCAATATCACCACGTCTTTTTTATGTTCGACCAAACGCTTGGCCTTCTCAATCACCATTTCAGCGACTTGTACATGCCGCATTGCCGATTCATCAAAGGTCGATGAAATAACTTCGCCGCGAACGGAACGAATCATTTCCGTGACTTCCTCAGGGCGCTCATCAATCAGCAACACCATCAAAATCACATCCGGATGGTTGGACGCGATGGCATGAGCAATATGCTGCAACATAACCGTCTTACCGGATTTCGGACTCGCCACTAACAAACCGCGCTGACCTTTACCGATGGGCGCAATCAGATCGATGATGCGGCTGGTGATGTTCTCTTCCGCTTTAATGTCCCTCTCAAGCACCAAACGCTCGTCCGGAAATAACGGGGTCAAGTTCTCAAACAAGATTTTCTGTTTGGAATTTTCCGGCGGCTCGTTATTGACCTTATCGACTTTTACCAGCGCAAAATAACGCTCGCCGTCTTTAGGCGGGCGAATTTCGCCATCGATCGAATCGCCGGTGTGCAGATTGAAGCGTCTGATCTGACTGGGCGAAACGTAGATATCATCCGGCCCGGCAAGATACGATGTATCCGGCGAACGTAAAAACCCGAACCCATCCTGCAATACTTCCAGCGTCCCATGACCGTAGATATTCTCACCTTTACGCGCTTGATTTTTCAGCAACGCAAAAATCAAGTCTTGCTTTCGCATTCGATTGGCGCCGTCGATTTCGTTCTCGACGGCCATTTTTACTAACTCGGTGACATGTAGGTTTTTTAGATCAGATAAGCGCATGAACAAGCTCGCGAAAAAGAATACTTAAGTAAAAGAAATTAAAACTGGAAGGAAATTGACTTCGGGTGAGGGTCTTAAAAATAGAAAGCTGCGGTTCTGAAAAATCTCAGCCCACGACTCTAGGGGCATAAGGCTATCGATTTCAGAGATGGCTGTCAATAAACGCAGTTAACTGCGATTTCGATAAAGCACCTACCTTGGTTGCCTCAATATTGCCGTTTTTGAATAACATCAGCGTCGGAATACCGCGAATACCATATTTTTGCGGTGTAGCTTGGTTTTCATCAATATTCAGTTTGGCGACTTTAAGGCGCTCACCGTATTCGCTTGCAATTTCATCGAGTATCGGCGCTATCATTTTGCAAGGACCGCACCACTCAGCCCAATAATCAACCAGTACAGGAGTTGCGGATTGCAAAACTTCCGCATCGAAATTGGCATCAGTAACGTAATGAATATGCTGACTCATAAAATCCTCATTAAAATTAGTTAGTTTGGAATTGCAAACCGTAATAGTATCTCAATGATCGGTTTACTAGAATGCTTGGAATAAAGCGGCGAAAGAAAGGTAAATACAGTAATTCGTTATGCTATAGAAAAAAATGTTAAAAGGGAAGCGGTATTTTGTCAGAACGATCATCCAGCATGGAAATGCATTGAATAAATCCTACAGCCCTAATTATCGGCCCTAAATGCAACGATATGATCGACTTCTAGTTTGATGCCGATTTTCTCGCCGATTTTATGATTGTGGTGACTGGGAACCAGCGCCAATACTTCGGCACCGCTATCAAGCCGCAAAGCGTAGAGAATATCCGCACCTCTAAATGCTTTATGGATTACCGTGGCGCTCAGTGAACTCATATCATCGTGCACGATATCGTCCGGCCGCAATAACACATCGACCAAACAATTCTGAGCGCATTGCGCCGGAACTTTGCCAGTCAACATGCCTAACTCGATTGCCACATGCTGAGCATCTATGACCATTCCCGCCACAAAAACACCTTGGCCGATGAAATTGGCAACAAACCGATTAACCGGGCAATGGTACAAATTAAAAGCGGTATCCCACTGTTGAATTTCACCTTGGTGCATGACACCGATTTTATCGGCAATAGCAAACGCTTCCGCTTGATCGTGCGTTACCAGTATGGCTGTCGTTCCTTGTTCCTTAATGATATCGCGCACCTCCAAACTCAATTGTTCACGCAAACTGACATCCAAATTGGAAAAAGGCTCATCCAGCAGCAGCAATGCCGGCCTTGGGGCCAAAGCACGCGCCAAGGCGACTCGCTGCTGTTGACCTCCGGATAATTCATGCGGATATTGTTTGGCAGCATCTGCCAATCGCACCACGTGCAATAACTCATCCACCCGCCGCTTACGTTCCGGTTGTGACTGGCAATGCAAGCCAAAGCCAATATTTTCCGTCACAGTAAGGTGAGGAAACAGCGCATAATCCTGAAATACCATACCAATCCGCCGTTGTTCGGGCGGCATGAAAAAATCGGTACTGCTTACACAAATACCATTGAGCCAAATTTCACCGGACGATATTGTCTCAAACCCGGCAATACATCGTAATACCGTCGTTTTTCCGCACCCGCTTGCGCCCAATAAACAACCGATCTCGCCTTTTTCCAATGCCAGCGACAAATCTTGGATAACGATTTGCCGCCCATACGATTGCCTGACATGATCAAGCCGCAATAGCGCGTTATTCATTGACTTGGCTTTCAGTTTGCCGCATAAAAACGACGATTGGTATAAGACCGGCCAGTACCAGCGTTACTGCAGGAACGGCGGCTTGCTCCCATTGCCCCTCCGAGGTCAACGAAAAAATTCGCACTGCCAGTGTGTCCCAGCCGAATGGACGTGTCATTAGCGTAATTGGCATTTCTTTCATCACATCGACAAACACCAATGTGGCTGCAGTAAAAATTCCCGATTTCAGAATTGGAAAATGAATTTTCCGGATCATTGCCCATCCTTGCGCTCCCAAACTCATTGCCGCCTCATCGATGCTGCGTGTCACACGTTGCATCGCACCGTCAATGGGATAGTGACCGACCGCCATAAAACGTATCAAATAAGCAACCAGCATGGCAATCAATGTTCCCTGCAACAGCGGCCCGGCGTCGATCCGGAATCCATTGAAGATCCACTCGCTAAGCTTTCCATCCAACCAAACCATTGGCATATAAACACCGATTGCCAATACCGTACCTGGCAGTGCGTAACCTATTGTGGCGGCACGTATCGCATAACGCATTGATGCATCCGGATAACGGCGTACCGCATAAACCATGACGATCACGATCGAACATGTCAATAAAGCAGCCAACGCGGATAAAGCGAACGAATGCCAGAGAAATTCGCCAAACCGGGTTAAATCGAAATCGGCGTTAATCGATTGTGCAGCCCAAACGCCCAGTTGCGCGACGGGCAGCAGAAATGCAAAAAACAACACGGTAAAAACAAAACCGACTACCAGCCATTTATTCCAACTGTATAATTGAATTCGATGCGCACGTTGACTCCTTTTGCTTTCGGCATAGCGCATCCGTATCCTGAATTGCTGCTCCAATACAATCACCACAAAAACCAGGATGATCAGTAATGAAGCCAATTGCGATGCAGCTTCCAAGGAAAACATACTAAACCATGCCTTATAGATAGCCGTCGTAAACGTATTATAATTAAACACCGACACCGTACCAAAATCCGCCAAAGTTTCCATCAGTACGAGCATCAATCCGCCAGCAATCCAAGGCCGCGCCATTGGAAGCGCCACCTTGAAAAAACCTTGGCGGCGAGTCAATCCAAGTGATTGCGCCACCTCCAAAGATCGCTTCCCCTGGCTCATAAAAGCATTGCGGGCCAACAGGTAAACGTAAGGATAAAATGACAGCGTCAACACAGCAATAACACCGAATTTATTACGTATATCCGGAAACCAGGATAAGTCGGAATCAAACCAGACACGCAGCGTAGTCTGCACCGGGCCGGTGAAATCGAATAAACCCAACGCTACGAATGCAGTCACATAAGCAGGCATTGCCAATGGTAATAACAGCGCCCAAGAAAAAAAAATACGCCCTGGAAACTCATAAACGGCGGTAAACCA
>SXJH01000012.1 GCA_005779435.1 Nitrosomonas sp.
AGCATGACGATGCGGGTTCCCGGATCCAATTGCTTCAGTTTTTCGACCATTACCAATCCGGATTCGTTGGCGAGTTTTAAATCGACGATGGCATATTCCGGCATGGCCGTTTCGGCAAGCGCTAATGCGCTGTCGATGGCATGCGCACATGCGACATTAAAGCCGCGCTTTGTCATCGCTTTTGCCAATACGCCGCAGAATACCTCATCGTCATCGACAATCAGTAAATTCGGATATTCGTTGTTTTCAGTGAACGATGATTCAATCATAATTTTTTCCTATCAGCGGTAACACAACTTGCGTGCAAGCGCCGCCGTTTTCCAGATTGAACAAGCGGACGCTGCCGCCAAAACGCTCAATGTTGGCATTGGCGAGAAACAAGCCGATACCGAAACCTTGGCCTGGCGCTTTGCTGGAGAAAAAGGCTTCTCCGGCGCGTTGCAATGCTTCTGCGGAGAGCCCCTTACCGTCGTCGATGATTTCAAGATGAAGCGTTTGTGCATCCCAATGGCTTTTAATATCGATGCGTTTTGACGATGCATCTGCGGCGTTGTTCAATAGATTCAATATCGATTGATTTAATAATTGGTTTTCCATGATCGTGGGGGCGGGTTGTGTGCCCGTGCTCTGGTAAGTGAATTTAATTGCCGGGCGAATCAGTTTCCATTTGTCCAGAATCTGATGAAGAAATTGATCCACGGATAATTCGTTGCCTTGTTCCGCCCGATTTTGTCCCGCTTTGGCCAATAGATGCGTCAATGTTTGTTTGCAGTGCGCGATTTGGTCGCGCAAGATGACGATGTTGTGCTGGAATTCGGCGTCTTGCGGATATTCTTTTTGCAGTTCCCCGGTGACGACGGCCATCGTCGATAGCGGTGTGCCCAGCTCGTGGGCGGCACCCGCTGCCAGCGTTCCCAATGCGATGATTTGTTCGTTGCGCAATGCTTGTTCCCGTGCTTTGGCAAGGTCTTGATCGCGTTCGCGGATCGATGAGCTCATTTTAACCACGAACCAGGCAATAATCATGGTGCTGAGTACAAATGCCAGCCACATGCCGGACACATGCAGCGTAAACTCGATCAGATGGTTGTTGTGATCGTGCGGCAATGGAATATAAACGAATAATAACAATGTATAACAGGCGATGGTGATCACGGCCATGACCCACGTGAAACGCCAAGGCAGCGTGGCGGCGGCGATCGTCAACGGTAGCAGATACAATGAGATGAAAGGATTGGTCGAGCCGCCGCTGTAATAAAACAGTGCGCTGAGTGCCAGTACATCGACCGATAACTGCAAAAAAAACTCCTGATGCGAGACCGGCCAGTCGCGGTGCAGGCGTATCCATGTCAGCAGATTGATCAATGACAGCAATACAACCACGAGGATCATTTGTGCCCACGGAATTTCAATGTCGATTGTCCAATATACAATGGCAAATGTCAGGCATTCGGCGACAATGGCAATGTTTCGCAACAAAAATAATCGCTGCAGATTTTTGCTAAGGGGCGATTGGCTGAGATCACTGAACATTTTGGAGGTGCCGATAGAATAAAGATCGTTTGTGGTGAAAGAGCATGGTAACCGCCATGTTTTTCGGCTAGAATCTTCAGCTATTTTAACCGATCTCCTCTGGCAAGCAATTGCTAACGCATCTTACCGATGATTCTTGAGGGCATGTCAATCGTTCGGGAAACCGATGAGAAACATGAGCATCGGTTCCGTTATTGCTAACGCACAATTTAAATTACGTACAAATTCCATTGTTGGGAGAAATAAAATGATCAAAGTATTGCTTTCGAATCCAAGAGGATTCTGCGCCGGCGTGGATCGTGCGATAGAAATTGTAGAAAGGGCGTTAACCATGCATGGGGCACCGATTTATGTGCGTCATGAGGTGGTGCATAATCGGTTTGTGGTTGAGAACCTGGAGAAGAAAGGCGCTGTGTTCGTCGAGAATCTGGACGAAGTGCCGCAAGACAGTATTTTGATTTTTAGCGCGCACGGTGTTTCTCATGCAGTGCGCCGCGAAGCCGCCGATCGCAAATTGAAAGTGTTCGATGCCACTTGTCCGCTGGTTACCAAAGTTCATGTCGAAGTCGCCAAAATGCGCAAGGAAGGCAAAGAGATTATTATGATCGGTCATCAGGGCCATCCGGAAGTGGAAGGCACGATGGGGCAAATAGAGGGCGAAAACAAAGGCATGTATTTGGTCGAAACCGAGGAAGACGTTGCAGTATTGAAAGTCAAAGACGAAACCAATCTGGCTTATGTGACGCAAACCACATTGTCGGTAGACGATGCCGCTCGCATTGTCGATGCGTTGAAAAGACGGTTTCCGATGATCACCGGCCCCAAAAAGGACGATATTTGCTACGCCACGCAGAATCGCCAGGATGCGGTAAAGAAAATGGTAGGGCAATGCGATTTGGTCATTGTGGTGGGGTCGCCCAATAGTTCGAATTCGAACCGGCTGTGCGAGGTTGCAAGAAATGCCGATGTTGAAGCTTATATGGTTGATCGAGAAGAGCAATTGCAGGAATCATGGTTTGTGAATAAAAAGAGTATCGGTATTACCGCAGGCGCATCCGCGCCTGAGATTCTGGTGCAGCAGGTTATTTCCCGGCTCAAGCAAATTGGAGCCGATCAAATGGGCGAGGATGTCGTGATCGAAGAATTAAGCGGTGTCGTGGAATCCGTCGTGTTTCCGTTGCCCAAAGCTTAATAAGAAGCAATCGCCTGGAGTATTTTATCGCATCCGATAAGGCGATACGTCAAAGGGCTGGGGCGTGCCGGCCATTTCGTTGACCAGAATTTCCGCGCTGGCGGGAGCCATGGTGACGCCGTAGCGGAAGTGCCCGCTGTTGATGAAAAGATTTCGAACCTCCGGATGTCGTCCGATCGTCGGTATGTTATTCGGCGAAGCGGGACGCAATCCCGCCCAGTGCCGAATAACGGATTTGTTAC